>JBDSMM010000108.1:0-24930 GCA_039915825.1 Gammaproteobacteria bacterium
GCGGATCCGGATGGGCCCATTGCGCAGATTTATCGCGATATCGCGCGGCGCGTGGCGGCAAAACTGTCATTGCAGGGCAAGGATTACAGCCTGAAATTCCCGAGCATCGTGATTCAGAATAACTAAAAATATAAGGGCATTTGTAAACGATGAGCATCAAATCAGATAAATGGATACGGCGCATGGTCGAACAGCACGGCATGATTGAACCGTTCGAGCTGGGCCAGGTGCGGGAGAACGGGGCGGGGCGCGTGGTATCGTACGGCACTTCGAGCTACGGCTACGACATCCGCTGTTCCGATGAATTCAAGATATTCACGAACATAAATTCGGCCATCGTGGACCCCAAGAATTTTGACGACGGAAGTTTTGTCGATCTGAAGGCCGATGTCTGCATTATCCCGCCGAATTCATTTGCCCTGGCGCGCACCGTGGAATATTTCCGTATACCGCGCAATGTGTTGACTATCTGCCTGGGCAAATCGACCTATGCGCGCTGCGGTATCATCGTCAATGTGACACCGCTGGAACCGGAATGGGAAGGGCACGTCACGCTGGAATTTTCCAACACCTCGCCGCTGCCGGCAAAGATTTATGCCAACGAGGGCGTGGCCCAGGTCATATTTTTTGAATCCGATGAGGTGTGCGAGACGTCGTACAAGGACCGGCGCGGCAAATATCAGGGGCAAACGGGGGTTACATTGCCTAAAACATGATTAGGCAGACATTATCGGTTCCGCACTGCGTGCTTGAACCGACCTACAATAATGGTGCCGAGGAGAGGACTTGAACCTCCACGGGGTTACCCCCACTAACACCTGAAGCTAGCGCGTCTACCAATTCCGCCACCCCGGCAAATTCCGGCTCTCAAGTCTTGTAACCTTTATCAAGTCACAAACCTGCGCCGGAAGATCGCAAACTTTACCTTAGAGAGAACATTTTTTCAATGAAGAAGACCCGAAAGAAAGCAACCACTACAAAGGCCGACCCGTTTGCCTCGCGCGAGGCGCAGAAATACGAGAACCCGGTCGTCAGCCGTGAATTTATTTTGCAGCATCTCACCGAGTGCGGCGTGCTGTTGACGTTCGACAAGCTTGCCGAGGCATTCGATATCAATGATGAACAAGGGCTGGAAGCACTGCGTCGCCGCCTGAACGCTATGGAGCGCGACGGGCAATTGATGCGCAACCGTCGCGAAGGTTACGGTCTGGTCACTAAGATGGATTTGATACAGGGCCGGGTTATCGGCCATCCCGATGGTTTTGGTTTTCTCGTTCCTGATGAAGGAGGTGATGATTTATTTCTCACTGCGAAAGAGATGCGCAGCTTATTGCACGGTGACCGCGCCGTAGTGCGCGTGGCGGGGATCGACAGGCGTGGACGGCGCGAAGGAGCGTTGGTTGAAGTCCTGGAGCGCAACACAAAGGAATTAGTCGGTCGCTTTTACCTGGAGCGCGGTATCGGATTTTTAGTGCCGCATAATAAACGTATTGGGCAGGACATCGTAGTGCCGCCGGAATTTCAGGCAAATGCTGCTAATGGACAGATGGTTGTTGTGGAGCTTATTGCGCAACCGAGTCTGCACTGCCAGCCCATTGGCAAGGTCCTCGAGATTCTGGGCGATCATATGGCGCCGGGCATGGAAATCGATATTGCCGCCCGTTCCTATGATCTGCCGCAAACCTGGTCCGACGCGGTCGAAGCTGAAATTGCGCCGCTTGGACCTGAAGTTCCCGAAGCCGCCAAGCAAGGTCGAGAGGACGTACGCGCTGTTCCTCTCGTCACGATCGACGGAGTTGATGCGCGCGATTTCGACGATGCCGTATTTTGTGAGCGACAGGGCAAGAATTGGCGGCTGCTCGTTGCCATCGCCGATGTCTCGGCTTATGTCCACATCAAAACGGCGTTGGACGGCGCAGCACTGGAGCGTGGAAATTCGGTGTACTTTCCCGAGCGTGTGATCCCGATGTTGCCAGAGGTGTTGTCTAACGGCCTGTGCTCGCTGAACCCTGATACCGATCGCCTGTGCATGGTCTGTGAGATGATTATCAGTCCCTCCGGCAAGCTGGAGGATTATCATTTTTTCGAGGGCGTGATGCGCTCGCACGCGCGGCTTACCTATGAGAAAGTTGCCGCCATGCTGGTTGATGGCGACGCGGCGCTATGCGAACAATATGCGGCGCTATTGCCGCACCTGCGAAATCTCTACGCACTCTACAAAGTACTACGCGGCACGCGCGGAGATCGCGGCGCCATCGATTTCGATACTACCGAAACGCGCATTATTTTCGGCAAGGATCGTAAGATCGAACAGATCGTTCCGGTAGTGCGCAACGATGCACATAAACTTATCGAAGAGTGCATGGTATTGGCTAACGTTGCTGCTGCGCGCTTTTTGCTCAAGCACAAAATGCCAGCCCTGTATCGCGTGCACGAAGGGCCGACTGTAGAAAAACTCACCGATTTGCGCAGCTTGCTGGCCGAGCTGGGCTTGGGCTTGGGCGGTGGTGATAATCCGACGGCAAAAGATTATGCCAAGTTGCTTGCCTCCGTGCAGAAGCGGCCCGATGTGCGCATGCTGCAAACGGTGCTGTTGCGCAGTTTGCGGCAGGCCGTTTACAGCCCGGATAATGTCGGCCACTTTGGTCTGGCCTATGATGCCTATGCGCATTTTACCTCGCCAATTCGCCGCTACCCCGATCTATTGGTGCACCGCGGTATACGCCATATTCTGCAAGGTAAATCGGTTGCCGACTTCGGCTACGACCACGCGCAAATGCAAAGCTTGGGCGAGCACTGTTCGATGACCGAGCGGCGCGCGGATGAGGCCACACGCGATGCCGTTGGTTGGCTCAAGTGTGAATACATGATGGACAAGGTTGGTGAGGAATTCGACGGAATCATCACGGGCGTAACGGGCTTTGGCATCTTCGTGGAGCTTAATGATATTTACGTCGAAGGACTGGTCCATGTCACTTCGTTAAGTAACGATTATTATCACTTTGATCACGCCAAGCATCGTTTATCCGGCGAACGCACCGCCACGATTTACCGTCTCAGTGACAAAATTCGCGTGAAAGTCATGCGCGTTAATCTGGATGACAAAAAGATCGACTTCGAACTAGCGAAAGAGCATAAGAAGAAGCGTGGAAAGAGCCAATAGTACAATAGTAAATTTTCAGCGAATTAAGTTGGCGGATCATGGATGAGGTATCTGATGCGATTGTGCTTTGGACATATTTTTATGGATGTGCAAAGCCTCTCTGCGGTCTTTTCTAATGTCTGATCATCAAAACCTTATCCATGGAATCCACGCTGTGCTGGCCGCACTCAGGCTGCACGGCAACGCGGTACAGGAAGTATGGGTCGATGGTGCGCGTCGCGATGCGCGCTTGACACAGGTTACGGATGCCACGCGTCTGGCCAAGATTAAATTGCATACGGTGACGCAGCGAGAGCTCGATGAGCTTGCGCCGTCTGCTCGCCATCAAGGCGCTATCGCGCGCTGCAAGGCCGTGCCGGTGTATACCGAGGGCGACCTCGTTGCGCTCGTGGAGAATCTCGAAGAACCGCCATTCCTATTGGTGCTGGACGGTGTGCAGGATCCGCATAATCTTGGTGCATGTCTGCGTAGCGCGGATGCTGCGGGAGTGCATGGTGTCGTGGTGCCACGTGACCGCGCCGCACCCATTACCGCCGTAGTACATAAGGTGGCCAGCGGCGCCGTTGAGGCCGTACCCTTTTTTCAGGTGACCAATCTGGCGCGTACCTTGCGTGATTTGCAGACGGCTGGCGTGTGGTTGGTGGGAATGGCCGGCGAGGCGCAAAACACGTTATATGAGGCGGATCTACGCGGCCCGCTCGCTGTGGTGCTGGGTGGGGAGGGCGACGGCCTGCGTCGCCTGACGCGTGAGCATTGCGATAGTCTCGCCCGTATCCCCATGGCCGGTACGGTTGAGAGCCTGAATGTCTCGGTAGCGGCAGGGATTTGTCTGTTCGAGGCCGTCAGGCAGCGCGGATTGGCTAAGTAAGCACCACGCAGTATAACTTTCATTGCAAAAATACCCTCGCATCATTAAAATAACCGATTGTTTTACCCTTAAGTAATTATTTTAATTACTCCTTGCCTCACCGCCGCCTGTTATTTATTGGGGGGAGGCCTAATCCATAAGGAGCCGTATGCGCCACTATGAAATCGTGTTTCTGGTCCATCCTGACCAGAGCGAACAAGTCCCTGCCATGATAGAGCGTTACCGCACTATCATTGAAGGCAAGGGCGGCAGTATCCATCGCCTTGAAGACTGGGGGCGCCGCCAACTGGCATATCCCATCAATAAAATTCACAAGGCCCACTACGTACTCATGAATATTGAGTGCGGCAAGGAGAGCCTGGATGAACTTACCAGCGGCTTCCGATTCAATGATGCGGTGATTCGCAACTTGGTCATTGTGCGCGATGAAGTTATCACCCAACCGTCAGCCTTAGCCAAGTCCAAGGACGAGCGTGATGAATCTGATATGGATTCGCGATCAAGTTCTGAGGATGCCAACGGCGAAAATAATGTTGATGTGGATATGGATGATGAGTCGTCTTCCGCACTTGCTGAAACGGACGAGTCTGTTGCCCGCGAAGTTTGAGTGTAGCCATTATTAATTGCACGCGTAACTGGAAGTTGAAAGGAAAATCTCATGTCACGTTTTTTTCGTCGTAGAAAATTCTGCCGGTTTACTGCCGAAGGTACCAAGGAAATTGATTACAAGGACTTGGCGGTATTGAAAAACTATATCAGCGAGAACAGCAAAATCGTACCCAGTCGCATTACGGGTACTAAAGCGAGATACCAGCGTCAGCTGGGCACGGCGATCAAACGCGCGCGCTTTTTGGCTTTACTGCCGTACTGCGATTCGCATTGATTGCCGCGTGAGGGGCTTCGCATTAAGCGTAATGATATCAAGGTGGATGTTGGGTAGGGTTGCGCCGCAACATTGAGTTTCGCACTTTGTTAGAGACAATCAGAGCCTAAATGCAAGCGTTTGCCGCTTACCTGATGCGTGGCCGTTTTCAGGCGATTTTGGTAGCGGCCTTGTGTGCTGTGTTGTCTTTGTTGCTGCCGCCACTAAGTTATCTTAGCGGTGCCGCAGTGGGCCTGGTGACGCTGCGTAAGGGGCCCCGGGAAGGTTTGCTGGTTATGCTTGGCACCGGGCTCGTTGTGAGTGTGTTGGCATTTGCGGCGTTAGGTAATCCATCGCCAGGTATTGCATACCTCATTGTTATCGGCTTACCGATATGGATTTTAGGTCTGGTTTTACGTTCGACCGCATCCTTGGCATTTGCGCTGGTCGGAGCCACTCTCATGGGCGCGTTAATGGTGGCGGGGGTGCATCTGTTTACCGCCGATACTTGGGCGTGGTGGCGTGGGATATTGGACGTTGTTGTAAAGCCCGCGCTCGAACAATCAGGGACGCTAACTGACGCTCAGCAAATCGATCTGCTGCTCGCTGAACTGTCGCAGATCTTAACGGGGTTGCTGGCGGCGGCTACAGTACTTTCGCTGGTTATCAGCCTGCTGATCGGGCGCTGGTGGCAGGGGATGCTGTACAATCCCGGCGGCTTCAGGCAAGAGTTTCACGGTTTGCATATCAGCCGCATGCTGGCCTTGCCAACCCTGGTCGTGCTTGCCGTCGCTTTATTGAGCAAGGGTAAGATTGATCAGATTGCCACCGAATTTCTGGTGGTATTGCTCGTGTTGTACATGATTCAGGGGCTCGCTCTGGCGCATCGCATGGCGGCCCGGTTCGACGCCCATGTAGCTTGGCTGATTGCACTTTATGGATTGTTGTTAGTGGCGTTGCCCAAAGTGGGCCTGATTCTGGCAGCGGCGGGTTTTGCCGATACGTGGTTGAACTTTCGCACGCCGTTGAATGCAGCGGGTGATAAAAAACAGGATTAATGACTTGTGTGAGGTGTGTTATGGAAGTAATT
This sequence comes from Gammaproteobacteria bacterium, assembly GCA_039915825.1. Taxonomy (GTDB): domain Bacteria; phylum Pseudomonadota; class Gammaproteobacteria; order SURF-13; family SURF-13; genus JBDSTW01. The sequence continues at coordinate 5,984 of JBDSMM010000108.1, forward strand.
TTGCTGGAAAAAGTGGAAAATCTGGGTAGTTTGGGCGATAAAGTTGCTGTCAAGCCTGGTTATGGCAGGAATTACTTGATCCCCAGTGGGAAGGCCGCTGCCGCAACCCCGCGCAACCTGATCAAATTCGAGGAGCGCCGGGCCGAACTGGAAAAGACCAGCGCCGAATCCTTGGCTGCTGCCCAAGCCCGCAGCGACTCCCTGCATAAGCTTGAAATGGTGACGATTGCCAGTAAGGCAGGCGAGGAAGGCAAGCTGTTTGGCTCTATCGGTACGGCTGATATTTCCCACGCCTTTACTGAAGCAGGTGTACCCGTAGGCAAACACGAATTGCGCCTTCCGAATGGCCCACTAAGGCACATCGGAGAACATGAAATCACCGTGCATCTCCACACTGATGTGAATGTGCAGGTGAAGGTCAATATCGCAGCAGAGGCCTGAACGCAAGAATTGGCCTCACGCTACACCAAGCTAGTTCAGTTGCCCGATTACAGCATTGCAACAACGTAATAAAGATTTGAGATAAACGCCGCCACCAGGAATGAGAATGTTACGCGACTATACGCCGAAGGCCACAAACCTCAGTCCCCGGCGCATACGTAATAACCGACTGTCCATGAGCCGCCTCCCCGGCGGCGTTTTGTGAAATCAATGCAAGAGCTAACCTACCCTTTGGGAACTCTGGAAGGCTTTGATGCAGAGACCTCCGCGCTCAAGATCCCGCCGCATTCAATAGAAGCAGAGCAATCGGTGCTCGGTGGTCTCATGCTCGATAACATGGCGTGGGATCATGTGGCCGACTTGATCGACGAAGACGATTTCTATCGCCGCGACCACCGTCTTATCTTTCGCGCCATCCGCGAACTCGCCGGGAAATCCCATCCATTCGACGTTGTTACCCTGTCCGAATGGCTTAAAAACTTCAGTGAACTTGATAACACCGGTGGCCTAGCCTATCTAGGTACGCTGGCGATGAACACGCCGAGCGCAGTCAATATCAAAGCCTACGCCGAAATCGTGCGTGAGCGTGCCATTCTGCGTCAGATGATTGCAGTCGCCACCCAGATGAGTAACAGCGCCTTCAATCCTGAAGGGCGCGACAGCAAGCAGCTACTTGATGATGCCGAAAAACGCGTGCTTGAGATCGCCGAACACGGTGCGCACGGCAGGCGCAACTTCGAACCGATGAAAATGCTGGTGGCACGGGCAATGGAGCGCATTGATACCCTGTATCAGCAGGACAATCCGCTGACCGGTATCTCAACAGGGTTCACCGATCTGGACGAGATGACCTCGGGTCTGCAAAATTCCGACGTGATTATCGTGGCGGGTCGCCCATCCATGGGCAAGACCAGCTTTGCCATGAATATCGCCGAGCATGCGGCGATCAAGGGCAAATTCCCGGTCGCCATATTCAGCATGGAAATGTCGGCCGAACAGCTCGCCATGCGCATGATGTCTTCGCTGGGGCGCATCGACCAGCAAAAGGTGCGCACCGGTAAGCTGGATGATGATGATTGGCCACGCCTGACCTCGGCGGTGGGCTTACTTGCCGAGGCATCCTTATATATTGACGATACCCCGGCGCTGTCGCCTGTGGAATTGCGCGCCCGTGCACGCCGGCTGAAGCGCGAACACGGTTTGGGCCTGATTGTAATCGACTACCTCCAGCTCATGCAGGTGGGCGGAAACAAGGAAAACCGCACTAATGAAATATCTGAAATATCAAGGTCTCTCAAGGCGTTAGCGAAGGAACTTAGTGTGCCTGTTATCGTTTTATCGCAGCTTAACCGTAACCTGGAGCAGCGCCCCAACAAGCGCCCGGTAATGTCCGATCTCCGCGAGTCAGGCGGTATTGAGCAAGACGCGGATATCATTTTGTTCATTTACCGCGATGAGGTTTACAACGAAGACAGCCCGGACAAGGGCAGTGCCGAGATCATTATCGCCAAGCAGCGTAATGGCCCTATAGGCAACACGCGTCTAACATTCTTAGGACAATACACGCGCTTTGAAAACTTCATTCACAATGTTAGGTATGATGGTTAATACCCGGGTGCGATGTTGAATTTATTTTTATAAAATACATTAATAATTAAATATATAGTATTGTAATTTTTAGCTAAAATAAAAACCTTACCGCCTCTAACCAGCTAAGGCACGCATGACGAGAACGACACGCGCGCTCATCGACCTCCACGCGCTACAGCACAACCTGGGGCGTGTCCGTGAGCTTGCCCCTGCCAGCAGGGTAATGGCTATTGTCAAGGCGGATGCCTATGGTCATGGCAGCGTACGGGTTGCGTATGGCCTGGCAAGCGTCGATAGCTTCGGAGTCGCGCGTTTAAATGAGGCAATCACCTTACGCGAAGCCGGGATTACCCAACCCATCGTTCTCCTCGAGGGTTTTCTTGATGCGGCTGAACTCCCCTTAATCTGCCAGCATCGGCTTAGCGTCGTAGTGCACCACGCTGCTCAAATCGATATGTTGGAGCGCGCAGTTCTGAGTGCACCCGTTCCTGTCTGGATCAAGGTAGATAGCGGCATGCATCGCCTGGGCTTTACTCCTGCTGAGGTTAGAAATGCGTGGGAGCGCCTCAAGTGTTGTCCTCAAGTGGCTAAACCGCTACGTCTGATGACACATTTGGCGAGCGCCGATAATCGCGCGGATGATCTCACCTCGAAGCAATTGACGTGCTTTAACTCCACCGTAGCAGGCCTTGATGCCGAGCATAGTATCGCGAACTCTGCGGCGATTCTGGGCTGGCCGCAGACCCATGCCGACTGGGTCAGGCCCGGCCTTATGCTGTACGGGGTTTCGCCGTTTCCCGGCCGCACCGCAGCCCAAGATGGATTGCGACCCGTGATGACACTGAGTACAAAGCTGATTGCAAAACATGCTCTGAGCAAAGGTGACAGTGTCGGTTACGGCGCGAGTTGGACCTGTCCGCACGACATGCCGATCGGTATTGCTGCCATCGGTTATGGCGATGGCTACCCGCGTCACGCTGTATCTGGAACGCCCGTATTGCTTAACGGTCGCCGTGTGTCGCTGATAGGGCGTGTCTCCATGGATATGATTTGCCTTGATCTGAGCACTCAGCCTGAGGCAGGCGTCGGTGATGCGGTCATCCTATGGGGCGAGGGTTTGCCCGTGGAGGAAGTGGCGCAACATGCCTCGACGATCCCCTATGAATTGCTGTGCGCCGTCGCACGGCGCGTGACAGTCGACGTAGCGTCAACATTGGATGATGCTACAGCCCCTAGCGGTGCCCCGCTTTCCATACATCCCGCTTCTCCTGCCGTTTAATCATTCAAAGGACGCCTGTGGCCCGCGATAAATTGATCTACAGCTGCACCGAGTGCGGCGCGCAGGCGCCGAAGTGGGCGGGTCAATGTGGTGATTGCGGCGCATGGAATACGCTGGTGGAGGCCTTGGTAGCGCCTGCCGCATCGACACGCAATCCGCGTTTCAGCGGGCTGGGCGGTGAGTCCAAGGTGCAATCCATTGCCGAGGTTGATGCCCGGCCTGAGCCACGCAGCCCTACGGGTCTTGCCGAGCTTGATCGCGTGCTGGGGGGCGGATTGGTGAAAGGCTCCGTCGTTCTGCTAGGCGGCGATCCAGGCATCGGCAAATCCACGCTGCTGTTGCAGGCACTGGCATCCTTGAGCGCACAGCTTGCCACGCTGTATGTGACAGGGGAAGAGTCGCTGCAACAGGTCAGCCTGCGTGCTTACCGTTTAGGCTTGCCCACCGGCAATCTGCGCCTGCTGACCGAGACCCAAGTGGAGCAGGTAATCGCCATTGCGCAGCGCGAAAAACCGCAAGTGATGGTCATCGATTCGATCCAGACCGTATTCACTGAACTTCTGCAATCCGCACCGGGCTCGGTCGCGCAGGTACGCGAAAGCGCCGCGCAATTGGTGCGCTATGCCAAGCAGACCGGCACTGTGGTATTTCTGGTCGGCCATGTTACCAAAGAAGGCACGCTCGCCGGTCCGCGTGTGCTCGAGCATATGGTAGACACCGTGCTCTACTTTGAAGGCGATACCGGCAGTTCCTTTCGCGTTATCCGTGCCATCAAAAATCGTTTTGGCGCCGTCAATGAACTGGGCGTATTTGCCATGACCGAGAAGGGCCTGCGCGAGGTGAGTAATCCGTCGGCCATTTTTCTTTCACGGCATGAAGAGCCGGTACCGGGTAGTGTGATTATGGTTACGCGCGAAGGCAGCCGACCCTTGCTCGTCGAGGTCCAGGCGCTGGTCGATGAAAGCCACGGCTCGAATCCGCGCCGCGTAACGTTGGGCCTGGATCAGAACCGCCTGGCGATGCTACTGGCCGTGTTGCATCGCCACGGCGGAGTCGCGATGTACGATCAAGATGTATTCGTCAATGTGGTGGGCGGAGTACGCGTGACCGAAACCGGCGCGGACCTTGCCGTGGTGCTGGCGGCATTGTCCAGTCTGCGCAACCGGCCCTTGCCAATAGACTTGGTAGTGTTCGGCGAAATTGGACTGGCAGGTGAAATCCGCCCCGTGCAGAACGGCCAGGAGCGCCTGCGCGAAGCCGCCAAGCACGGCTTCAAGCGCGCCATTATTCCCAAGGCCAATCTGCCCAAAGGTGGCATCAAAAATATGGAAGTGACCGCTGTGCAGCGTCTATCCGATGCGCTGAAAGTGTTTGACTAGCCCCGTAAGTTTGGCGTATTCAGTGATCTTACATCATCCCGAACCCCTCCATGAATAGCGCTTTTTACCTGGCGGTACTCGTTATTGTAGTCGTTGTTCTGTGGCAATTATGGCGGCGCGTGTGCCGTGCCTGCGAGGCCGCTAATCTCACCGATTGGGGACGCATTTCGCTCAACCGGCTCGACGGCCTCAACCGCTTGTTTTGTACGCGCTACCATCGGCTGAAATACCATCCCCTTCCACTGCCCGATCAAGGCGCGGCCTTGCTTGTCGCTAACCATATCTCCGGTCTGGACCCCTTGCTGCTGATTGCCGCCGCACGTCGGCCAGTACGCTTTATGATAGCGCGCGAAGAGTATCAGCGCTTTGGGTTAACCTGGCTGTTTCGCGCCATCGGATGCATCCCCGTCGAGCGCGATCGTAGGCCGGAACAGGCACTGCGCGAGGCCTTGAGAGTATTGGGCAAGGGCGAGGTCGTAGCGCTATTTCCGCAAGGAGGCATTCATCTCGACACCCAGCCTGCGGCCAAATTAAAACGCGGAGTCATCAAGTTGGCCGAGCTTACCGGCAGTGCAATTTATCCGGTACGGGTTGAGGGCGTAAGCGGCCAGGGCCACGTGGTCAGGGCAGTGCTATTGCGCAGCCATGCCCGCATTATAAACTTCGACCCGCTGTTATCTGCATCCACTGATCAGCTCGAATATCTGGCGGAGCTGTTGAGCGGAAAGACCCGCTGAACGCGCTGTAAAATTAGCCGTGGATTTGGCGAGCTAAAAAACTTATTTGCCTCTTCTGGAAATTTTTTGATGCGTCCCTACTCTTGTTTCATTGGTTGGCGCATCAGCGATAACTAGCGTTGTGCGCGTTTGGCTTGATCCATAATCGCCCGGTTGCTTTCAACCAGTTCCGCATCGTTTCCCGCCAGGTTAGTTGATTTGGCGGCAAGACTTGATGCTAACCCGAATTGGCCTTGCTGCAAACGCACCGAAGCCAATCGGTGCCAAATTTCGGCATTGCGAGGGTCAATGCGCAGGGCGCGTTCCAACGCAGCGGCAGCGCCATCCAGTTTCCCGGAGCGGGACTGTTTATTAGCACTATCAAGTAGCGCAACCACCGCCGTATTGGGGGGTGCAGCCTGCGGTGTTTGGGCGCGGGGAATTACGGCATCGTCGCCTTCGGGCAGGCGCCGGGAATTAGTGGCTCCTGAAGGATAAGGGGTTACGATGACATCCGATTCCGCATCTTGCGGATGGCTGAGGGGCTCGCCTTGGCTGAGGATCTCGCGCTGTTGAACCGGGGCGCCCGGGGTTCCGACGGTATAACAACCGGACACATGTAGCACTGTTCCCAGCAAGCCCATGATGAAAAATGCTTTAGGGAAATTAACGGCGTGCTTATGCGCGTGGTGTCCAGCTGCTGCTGTATGCATGGAATTAGTAGTCATCGAAAAATCTCCTTTAACCAGTCGTGCGGATTTTCAGTAGAGCGCGGCCGGTCGTCGCGCTGGTTCTCATAGTCGTCATAGTCATTTTGTCCGCAGGTCGATACATCGCGCGGTGCGGAACCGTTAATAAAGGGAAGCTGCACCGCGCCGGGGCAGGTGTTGCTGGCCAGTTGTTCCGTTTGTCCGTCAATGCGCACGAACTCGACATTTTCCGGTTGCAGCAATTGCAGAGATTGCGTCGCGGTAACGCTCATGATATCGCCCCACACCTTCAATGCACCAGTGGCACCGGTAAGCCCGGTGGGTTTGTTGTCGTCCCGGCCCAGCCATACCACGGCAACATGCTGGCCGCTAAATCCGGCAAACCAGCTATCGCGGGAGTCGTCGGTTGTACCGGTCTTTCCGGCCACGGAAATGCCATCCGGCAGGACTTTGGAAACCGAGCTTGCCGTGCCGTTGCTCACAACCTCTTTCAGAGCGGTGTTGAGTAGATAAATCGCGGCGGGGTCAAAGGCCGCCTCAATTGAAAGCGAATAGCGTTGCAAGGGTTCGCCCGTTGTGGTGAGCACATCGCGAATGGCGCGTAGCGGAACGCGGAATCCGCCGCTGGCGAGGGTTTGATAAATCTGCGTTACCTCTACCGGAGTGAGGTCGATGGCGCCTAGCAGTAACGAGGGGTAGGGGGGGAATTTACGTGACAGGCCCAGACTGTACAAGGTATCCAGTACATTGGGCACGCCTACCGCCAGACCCAGCCGTACCGTGGAAATATTGTAAGAATGCGCGAGGGCGGAATGCAGCGGCACAAAGCCATGGTATTGGTGATCATAGTTCTGTGGCTGCCAAGTCTTGCCGCCCCGGCTTGGTACCCGTAGCGGACCGTCATCGAGCAGGCTCGCCAGCGTGTAGTTTTGGGGACGGGCGAGTGCCGTTAGGTAAACCGCAGGTTTGACCAGCGAGCCGATCGGGCGCGTGGCATCAAGTGCCCGGTTGAATCCGGAAAAGCGTGCATCGCGGCTGCCTACCATGGCGAGGACTTCACCGTTCTGGCTACCGGTGACCAGCGCCGCGCCTTCGAGATAACCTTGCGGAATTTTATAGGCCTTCTCCAGCTGCCCGGCACGCTTCGTCAACGAACCTTCCGCTGTGGCCTGGATGCGCGGATCGAGCGTGGTGAAAATTTGCAGGCCTTCCGATGTGAGATCTTCTTCCTTGTAATCACTCTGCAATTGCCGGCGTACCAGGTCCATGAAGGCCGGGTAGGGCGAGATGCCGCTGGGTATCTTGGGCGTGACGCCCAGCGAAGTTTTCTTGGCGGCGGTAGCTTGTTCTGCGGTGATGCCACCGCTCGCGGCGAGCAGGTCAATTATGCGATTGCGGCGCGTCACTGCCCGTTGCGGATGTTTGCGCGGATCGTAGTACGATGCCCCGCGCGCCAGGCTGACCAGCAATGCGTGTTGCGGCAATTTCAACTCACTAAGCGGTCGTCCGAAGTAGAAGTAGCTGGCCAGGCCGAAGCCATGGATGGCGCGATCGCCTTCCTGGCCGAGAAAAATTTCGTTCAGATACGCCTCAAGAATCTCACCCTTGCTGTAATGCGCTTCGAGAAGTAAGGCCATGATTGCTTCGTTGGCCTTGCGCGAAAAAGTCCGTTGCGGTGTCAGGTAGAAGTTTTTCGCCAACTGCTGGGTCAAAGTGCTGCCGCCCTGTACCGCCGAACGTGCACGTACATTGCTCCATAGCGCCCGCATCAGGGCAACTGGATCGATGCCATGATGTTGATAGAAACGGCGATCCTCCACCGCGAGCAGTGCCTGGATGAGCAGCGAAGGCACCTCTTTCAGTTGAACCAGTACGCGGTCTTCGTTGTGCGCCGGATAAATACTGCCGATCAGTACCGGGTCGAGACGCACGATATCGAGATCAGCACCGTTCGCGGCATTCTGCAAGGCTGTAATAGTATGGCCCTTAAACTGCGCACGTACCGCCAGCGAAGGTTCGGCAGTATCCCAAAAGCGAAACGCGCGCGTGACCAGGCGAAATTCCGTTTTTGATTCTTGGTAAGTTCCGGGGCTGTCTGCGGTGCCGGTACGAACGTAGCCGAGTTCGGTCAGTTCGGCAGCGAGTTGCGAGGGGCTTAAGGTCATCCCCTGGAACAGCTCAAGCGGGCGGGCATACACGCGGGCGGGCAGTGCCCAGCGTTTGCCCTCGAACTGGGTGCGCACTGTGCGGTCCAAATAGGCCACATAGGTTGACCCAACAACGGTTAGCGTTAACAGTGCGATAGCGAGAAGTGCGAAGACCCAGCGGCGACCCCGGGACTTGCTTGAGGATTTTCGTGACATTGTGTTAAGTATACGTTTTCATTGGTGGGTTGGCACGGTATTCTAGGAGTAAGGCTCAAAAGCCTAAGAGGATTTGGCGGGGTTAATGCATGACTAGCTCAGGAGCGATGCCATGAAGACAGAGCAATACGGTTGTACCCGTTTACGGCTATTTTGCCTGTTGCTGGCAAGCGTCTCCATTAGCCTGCAACTTAGCAGTTGCGCGACTCAGCCCGCCAGCATCGGGTTCGGAACTATTATCTCCGAAACTACGCCTGAGGGCAGGCTCAGGATGGAAATTCTCCGCACTGCGCAGAGCATGTTGGGGAAACCTTATCATTACGGCGGCTCCACTCCGCGCGGCTTCGATTGCAGCGGCCTGGTTTTTTACAGTTACAAGAAGGCTGGCATCACCGTTCCGCGCACCTCGCGCGCACAATATCAGCGTACCAAACCACTAGCCACCGCTAAGTTACTGCCTGGCGATGTGTTGTTTTTCAGCATCGGCGGCGATATTTCTCATGTCGGTATTTATCAGGGCGACAATGTATTCATCCATGCCCCGGTCAGCGGTAAACAGGTTACGCGCGATAGCATGACCAGCCGTTATTGGAACTCGCATTTCGTGCGGGGCGGACGCTTGCTCTAGCCTAGCCTGCCTGTTCCGCTAGTATCCTCCATTGCTCCTGTTAACGGATCGGCATAAAGCCATAATTAGGGCGAGTACGAATCTAGCAGGGTATAGATGTGCCGTTAGACGGCATACCCAGATGCATTGAACACGCCACACGCCTTCCCAAGCGCGCGCATACCAAGCCCGCAACTGATCCCCTTACTTTATATGTAGTGGCCGGTGCGTTGGCACGGTATATGCCTGAAACTGTGGATTCCGCACGTTAAATATAATGATCCAGGCTGGCAGGTTGCACTGACGGCCGATTGCTCATGTTAACTGTGCATGCAATCTAAGGGGACCATTTTTTGTACCGCACAAATTGGCCGATGACGAATCGACTTCCCATTTCCGCTTACCACACATTATAAAGCGGAGCCTGGGGCATACGTATGAAAAGTACAGGCCGATCGCGGTCTCTGGTATTGCTCCATTTTGTAGGGTATTTGGCGCTGCCATGGATAATCATAGCTGGGGCTGAAACGGGTGTTCTGGATGACAAATTGCTGGACCGGGTCGAGCAAGAGTATGGTGTACAGGGTCGCGAGCGGGTGCTTGACTGGGGTACGCTGATACGCGTGGAACAAGGCGCATCAAATGCGGAGAAGCTGGAACGGGTGAACCGGTTTTTTAACGAAATAAATTTTGTGTCGGATATAAAACATTGGGGAGAGGAAGATTACTGGGCGACGCCCATTGAATTTCTGGCGAGCAATGCGGGCGATTGCGAAGACTTCGCCGTCGCGAAATATTTTACTCTTAAGGAGTTGGGAGTGCCGATTGAGCGTATGAGCCTGACGTACGTTAAAGCCTTGAAACTCAATCAAGCCCATATGGTGCTGACCTACATCGAGAGCCCGGATGCTGAACCGCTAGTGCTGGATAATTTAATCGGTGAAATCAAACCGGCTTCGTTGCGTCGGGATCTACTGCCCGTGTATAGCTTTAACGGTGATAATCTTTGGCTGGCGAAGGAGCGCGGGCGTGGGCAGCTGGTGGGCAAAGCAAGCAGGTTAGGCCGCTGGTCAGAGCTGATGCGACGCATGGCGGAACACGGCATAAAAAAGGCGAAGAGATAAATGTTACGGAAATGCAATTTATGGTGTGGATGGGGGAGGCAAGCATAAGATGACCTTATACAGGCAACTGGTGTTGGTGATCTTGACGCTGTTCGTGTTGTTGTTCATGGGCACACTACTGGTAAATTTCCACACCACGCGGACCTTTCTCCTGGAACAGCTCGCATCGCACGCGCAAGACACTGCGACATCGCTCGGCGTCTCCCTCTCGCACCCTACAAATTTGAATGACGTACCCACTATGACATCCCTGGTCGATGCGATTTTCGACCGCGGCTACTATCAGCAAATCGTTGTTGAAAACCGTGCCGGACAAATCCTGGTAAACAGAAAACTAAACGTCAAGATTAAAGAAGTACCCGCTGGGTTCGTCGATTGGGTCGAACTCAAGGCGCCGCAAGCACGAGCCCAATTTATGTCAGGCTGGCGGCAGGCAGGAACGGTTTACGTGCAGAGCCACACCGGTTATGCCTACGAACAATTGTGGCGCACGCTAACCCGCACATTGTTCTGGTTTGCCGCCACGGCATTGCTCGGTATTTTGGTTGGTGGGTTGATACTACGATCCCTGCTCAAGCCGCTCAAGGCGGTGGAAAGACAGGCGGAAGCAGTTAGCGGGTCCCGTTATGAAATACAGGAAACGCTGCCGAAAACGCGCGAGTTGCGTAACGTCGTGTTGGCCATGAATCGCATGATAGCGAAGATTAAGCTTACGTTCGAAGAACAGGCGCAATCTGCGGAACACCTAAGGGTACTGGCTTATCGTGACCCGCTCACCGGCATCGGCAACCGGCGTTACTTCGATGTCCAATTACAGGCCCGGTTAAAGCCGCATGAAGGGTTGCCCCAGGGTGCGCTGCTGCTGATGCAGATCAATGACCTGAATGGAATGAATAATCGACACGGATACCAAGCCGGCGATGCCATGCTTAAACAAGCCGTTAGTATGATGCAGCTTGCCATAACAAACCATGAGCATTGCCTGCTGGCGCGCCTGGCAGGTGCGGATTTCGGGTTACTTATCCCCGATGCTAGTTTGGCAGACGCAGAAAAACTCGCTGCCATTATTTGCAAGGATTTAGCGCGGCTGCACAGTCAGGGGCTTGCAGATTTACCCGATGTTGCCCATATAGGAATCGCCGTCTACGCAGGCGAACAGCAACCCGCAGCGCTGCTGGCCGAGGCCGATATGGCCCTGCGCACGGCGCAGGCGCAAGGACCGAACACCTGGTACCGGTATGCCGCCTCGCCGATATTGCTGGAGGTGCATGGTAAACAGGAGTGGAAGACTTATATCGGTGAGGTAGTGCGCGCGGGAAAGGTGGTTCTGCATATTCAGCCGGTGGTCGATGCCCATATCCCGGAAACCCTTCTGCATAATGAAGTTTTTGCGCGTATACCCGGACAAGACAATGCCCTGTTGGCCGCACGCATGTTCATGCCTATGGCCGAGCAACTGGATATTGCCGTGGAGATTGACCGGGCCGTACTGACGCAGATTATCGCGCACCTAGCGAAAGGGCCGAACGCTACGCCCTTTGCGGTAAATTTGTCACTGGCCTCGCTGCGTGACGCTGATTTTGGCGAGTGGTTATTCTCAATGCTTGCAAAGATGCCGGGCGGCGCGCAACGGATCGAATTCGAATTCGCGGAATTCGTGGCCGTGCATGAAATCGACAAGCTGCGTGCCTTTGTTACACGTTTACGTGATTTGGGTCACGGTTTTGGTCTGGATCAGTTTGGCCGCGGGTTTTCCGCGTTTGGCTATCTTCAGTCCTTACGCCCGGATTACGTGAAGATTGATGGCAGCTATACGGAGCATGTTACCCAGGATCGTGATAATCAATTCTTCCTGCGCACTTTGAGCAACGTAGCACACAGCTTGGATATCGTCGTCATTGCACAAGCCGTGGAGAGCCAGGAGCAGTGGCAAATAATGAATGAAATTAACGTGGATGGTGTGCAGGGATACGCAGTTGGGCGACCGCAGCCCCTGCAATAACTGTGGCGTTAAACAACAGGTTTAGAGCAAGCAAACATCCGGGGGGGAATATCCTGAGGCTAGAGGATATCGTCCTTTTCGACCATCAGGCCATCCTTCTTGTTGAAAAGCTCGCGGGCCGACTTGCGGTTTATCAGTTTTTGTTGTGCCGCATCGGGAAACTCGGTCATTAAGATCAGGTTTTTGTCGATTAGCAGATCAATCAAATCTTCAATCACCCGCACCAGATCGATATCCGAACTGGATAAAAATACTTTTGAGGTTGCACTGGAGCCTCTGTCTCGTAAAAATTCCACTACTTCCGGATCACTGGATGACAATTTCTCCTCAGCTTCTGAATTAGGTTCGCTGAGTAAGGCTATAATAACATTCTGTTTGTTACGTTGAATGTAAGGCATTTGTGGAGGTCTCTTGCTCAACGATATGGCTTTAATTATGACCATCTTCATGCAATCGATGGGCCAGCGAACAAAATGCCCTGGAAGCCAAGCTACCAATTACCACAACTGGCGTGAAATTTGCTATTAACTTATATAGGGAGTGCCCGTTACACACAGCTATTAAAGGCACTGGTTTGTTGGCTTAGGTCAGCGGACCCCACTATGCCCAATAACAAGTTGCACATAAAGGCAATTCATATGCACATTTCCGCGCTCAATTTGTCGCTAATCCGGAACCCTTCCAGCCCTTCATCGGGAGTTCACCATGCCTGATCAGGCGGTAGCGTTTAAAGAGTGTGCTTGGGAACTTCCCAGTGAGGGGCTTTCGTTCGACGACCCCTTGTTAAGATGTTTAGTGTTATTGACCAAACTTCAGCATCGCCCGTTTTCGGCGGATGCCTTGAGTGCCGGGCTGCCCTTGGTCAATAACCGGCTGACGCCAGCATTATTTCTACGTGCCGCTGAGCGTGCCGGATTTTCAGCGCGTATCGTTAAACGCCCCCTGGCGAAGATATCCACTCTGGTACTTCCAGCAGTATTACTGCTGGATAAGGAGCACGCCTGTGTCCTGCTGGAAATAAATGCTAAGCACGGCACGGCGCGCGTTCTGCAACCCGAGGCCGGCGAGGCCGAACAGGAACTCAGGCTCGATAAATTAGAACAACAATATTTGGGCCACGCTATTTTTGTCTGGCCAGAGCATCAGTTTGATGAACGCACACCGGAGGTGCTGCATCAACCCACACGTCATTGGTTTTGGGGCACCCTGGCGCAGTCCTGGCGCATCTATCGCGATGTGCTAGTGGCATCATTCCTGGTCAATATATTTGCGCTTGCCAGCCCACTCTTTACCATGAATGTCTATGACCGCGTAGTACCTAACGGAGCACTTGAAACGCTGTGGGTACTGGCGCTGGGCGTGACGATCGTCTTTGTATTCGATGCAGTCATGCGGGCCTTGCGTGGCTACTTTATTGATGTCGCGGGGAAGAAAGCCGATGTATTGCTCTCGGCAATGATCTTCGAGAAGGTTCTGGGATTCAAGATGGAGGTTCGCCCGGCATCCGTGGGCGCATTCGCCAGTAACTTGCGTGAATTTGAAAGCATTCGTGATTTTATTACCTCGGCGACCGTCACTACGTTTGTCGATTTACCTTTCCTGATTTTATTTCTATTGGTCATTGCCTTCATCGGCGGTCCTTTGGCAATTATTCCAGTGGTGGGCATCGCCATTATGGCGATCTTCGGATACCTCATTGTTTCACCCTTGCGCAAGGCCATCGAGAATACTTATCGGGCCTCGGCACAAAAAAACGCCACACTGATCGAAAGCCTGACCGGCATGGAAACCATCAAGACGCTCGGTGCCGAAGGCCCCGTGCAACGTAAATGGGAGGAGGCGGTGGGTTATATCGCACATTGGGGTGTGCGCTCCCGCCTGTTATCCACATCGGCGGTGAACGTGTCGATGTTTCTACAGCAGTTGGCCTCGGTGGCGGTGGTTATTTTCGGTGTATATCTGATTGTAGATCATCAATTAACCATGGGCGGACTTATTGCTTGTGTGCTACTCACCGGAAGGGCCATGGCGCCCATGGGACAGGTCGCGAGCCTGGCGACGCGGTATCACCAGACCCAGGCCGCACTGGAAGGTCTGAATAGCATTATGGCGTTGCCTACGGAGCGCGGTGGGGATAAATCTTTTGTGCACCGGCCGCATCTGGACGGGCGCATAGAATTCCACGATGTAAGCTTTTCTTATCCGCAACAATCCATTGAAGCACTCACGAATGTATCTTTTACTATCGAGCAAGGCGAGCGTGTTGCCATCATCGGACGCATCGGTTCGGGCAAGACCACTCTCGAAAAATTGATCATGGGCCTGTACGAACCCAGCAAGGGTGCCGTGCGCATTGATGGCGTCGACGTGCGTCAGGTCGACCCGGCGGATCTGCGCCGCAACATCGGATATGTGTCGCAAGACATCATGCTGTTCTTCGGTACCGTGCGTAAAAATATCACGCTGGGGGCGCCTCATGCGGATGACCGGACACTGCTTGAGGCAGCGGAGATTGCCGGGGTCACTGAATTTGTCAATCGCCATCCCTTAGGTTTTGACATGCCGGTGGGGGAGCGCGGCGAGGGTTTATCGGGAGGTCAGCGCCAAGCCATTTCTATTGCCCGCTCGCTGATTCTGAAACCGCCGATTCTGATTATGGATGAACCCAGCAACTCGATGGATAACACATCAGAGGAACGGCTGAAAACCCGCCTGGCCAACCTCACGCAAAACAAGACACTGGTGCTGGTAACTCATCGCGCATCCATGCTGGACCTGGTTAATCGACTGATTGTTATAGACAACGGAAAAATCGTCGCCGACGGGCCTAAGGAACGAGTGCTCGAAGTACTTAAACAAGGCAATCTTCATGCTACGCGCCGCTAGACCGATTGAGACTAGCGCGATGGGAGAATCCACCGCTCCGTCACCTGAAATCGGTAAAAAATTCGCCCCCGATGACTTGGAATTCGTCTCGGAGACCAACGCAGCAATGCTCGAGCAATCGCCTACCGGCGGGAGACTAATCCTGTGGGCTAGTGTCCTCTTTATCGCAATCGCACTGATATGGGCGGCCTATGCGCAAGTGGACGAGGTTACCCGCGGCGTGGGCAAGGTCATTCCCTCCCAGCAAATGCAAATCGTGCAAAATTTGGAGGGCGGCATTCTTGCCGAAATGCTGGTCAAGGAAGGCGAGATAGTCGATAAAGATCAAATCATATTGCGCATTGACGATACACGGTTTTCTTCTTCGTTGCGCGAAGGCAGCGGAAATTACCTGGCGCTTAAGGCCAAGGCGGCGCGGCTCAAGGCTGAGTCGGATAATACCGCTTTTATTGCGCCCGAAGACGTCATGCAGAAGGAGCCCCAAATCGTGGAGCAGGAGGCCGCGTTGTTCCGCTCCAGGCAGCAGGAGTTAGAAAGTAATGTAGGCATTCTGAAGCAACAGGTGTCCCAGCGGCGCCAGGAACTGGCTGAACTGAGAGGGCGCCGGGATCAGCTTTCGCGTAGCCATAAGCTCACGGCGCAAGAACTCACCATGACCAAACCGCTGGTGGCGGAAGGGGCCATCTCGGAAGTAGAAGTGTTACGGCTGGAGCGACAGGTCAATGAAGTGCGGGGCGAGTTGAGCGCCACCGAGCTCGCTATTCCGCGCGTGCAATCAACGTACGATGAGGCGGTGCGCAAGATTGAAGATATGGAGCTCGCATTCCGCAACAAAGCCCGCGTTGAATACAATGAAACCGCAGTTGAGGTAGCCAAGTTATCGGAGTCAAACTTCGCCATGAAAGACCGCGTGAGCCGCACCGCAGTGCGTTCACCGGTGCGCGGTACCGTTAACCGATTGCTGATGAATACAGCGGGGGGGGTGATTCAGCCGGGCATGAATTTAGTGGAGATCGTCCCGCTCGACGACTCGCTCTTGATAGAGGCGCGGGTCCGACCGTCCGATATCGGCTTCATACATCCCGGCCAAAAGGCCATTGTTAAATTCAGCGCTTATGATTTTGGAATTTACGGAGGGCTGGAAGCCACCGTGGATCATATTAGCGCCGATACGATTCGCGATAACGAAAAAGAGGAAAGTTATTATCTGGTGCGGGTGCGCACCAAGCAGAGCTATCTGGGTACGAAAGCCAAGCCGCTACCGATCATTCCCGGAATGCTGGCCGACACAGACATTCTAACCGGCAAAAAAACAGTGATGCATTATTTACTGAAGCCCGTATTGAAAGCCAAGGAGCGTGCGCTCACGGAGCGCTAGAACATGATCCTGCTATGTAGCGCGAATGAAGGCGTCCTCCAGCGATGGAAGGGGGGAATGGATAAATTGGGAGAGGTGCGTGAACTACATGCTGCTAGCGTTATCAGACCTTTTCTTGCCACGGAAAACCCGCAGCTCATACTGCTACATATAAGCCTGCCAGGTCTTAACGGGATTCAGGGAGTCGCTGTATTAAGGCAGAAATGCCCCGATCTCAAGCTGATGATGTTCAGTGATATACCCACTGAAAATGAGGGCATAGCACTGTTGAAGCTGGGCGTACATGGCTATGCAAATACCTACATGTCCTCCGAGCTGTTCGGTGAAGCAGTTAACGTCGTGCAGTCGGGTGAAGTTTGGGTGGGCAGAAAATTAATGCAGCGGCTGATCTCAGATTTGGCTGCAGCAAATCAGGCTCCATCCACCACCAGAGGTTTTAGCCAGGCGTTGCGCTCCCTCACCGTCAGGGAAAGAGAGATAGCGCTTCTCATATGCAAGGCATCAAGCAATAAACGCATCGCCTCTAATCTCAAGATTACGGAACGCACCGTCAAGGCGCATCTATCCTCGATCTTTCGTAAGACAGGTACCCACGACCGCTTGCAACTGGCCTTGCTTGTAAACGGTCAGGTTGCAGAGCACCCCGCACAGGAGTCAGTTACCAGTAACGTGGTGTGAACGTAAGGATACCGCTCAGCTTCAAATTTCGGTTTTACTGTACCAAGGTACAATAGTAAGGAGGAGAAAGTTGCGCCAGTATTAGCATCAACATAAATAGAAACCCGCTTCTCAAGTAAGTGGGTAAGATGAAAATCAGGGGGCGGCGATGGTAGCGAACATTCAAACAATCGGGGTAAAGTCGGGTGGTTCACAGCCCATTGGCATGGTCACTTCCGCATCGGGTACCGTAACCGCAACCAGCATTAACGGCATCGAACGCACCCTGCAGGTGGGAGATCCCATCTACGCCAACGAGACCATCAATACCGGCCCTCTCAGCACCGTAGCCATTGAGTTTATCAACGGCACACGCCTAGATCTTGGACGCGACTCTCAAGCTGTCCTGGATGAAGAAGTCTTTCATGCAGCCGGCGAAGGTGTCGCCGATGCCGCTTCCACCGTTGAAGCCATCCAGCAAGCCATCCTCGCGGGCAAAGACCCCACAGATCTTTTTGAAAAGCCGGCAGCAGGTGAAAATGCCGTGTTCGGAGCTGAAGGGGAAAACAGCTTACGTGATAGCTTTATTGTCCAGATTGACCGTATAAACCAGCACGTGACACCGGAGAGCGGTTTATCAGAAAGGGACTTTGTAGCGCCCGCAATCTTTTCACTACCCTCGCCCAATGTGTCTTTTTTTGCTGTTCCCGAGCCCACGCCCGCACCTGCACCTGCACCTGCACCTGCACCCAATAACACCGCCCCGATAGCCGGTAATGTCACGGCGAGCGGTAACGAGGACACCCTAATTCCGGTGACCTTGAGTGGCAGCGATGCCGATGGCATGATCGCCACTGTTACCCTCATCGGTCTGCCCGCTAACGGCCTGCTCTACACCGATGTCGCCTTGACCACATTAGCCGTAACCGGAATTGCTTATGCCACGGACGGCAATACGCTGGTTTTCTACTTCACACCGGATGCCAACTACAACGGCACGGTTAGCTTCGACTACACGGTTACCGACAATAATGGCACCACTAATGCCACGCCGACCACGGCCACGATCACCGTCAACCCGGTAAACGATGCCCCGGTCATTACCTCCAACGGCGGCAATGCTACTGCAACTGTCAATGTAGCCGAGAATTCAACCGCAGTGACCACTGTGACAGCCGACGACGTGGATGGCCCGGCCCTGATTTACGGCATCGTGGGCGGGGCGGATGCTGCGCTATTCAACATCAACGCCAGCACCGGCGCACTCAGCTTCATCAACGCCCCGGATTTTGAGAATCCCACCGATTCCGGCAGTAACAACATTTACGATGTCATCGTACAGGTGTCGGATGGCTCCCAAACCGACACGCAGGCCATTTCAGTGACGGTGACCAACATTAATGAGGTGCCGCCGCCGGTGAACAACGCGCCAGTGGCCAATAATGACACCCTGGCGGCGACCGAAGACACCCAGGTGACTTACACTGCTGCGGATCTGCTGGGCAACGACACCGATGTCGAGGGCAACCCATTAAGCATCGCCACCGTGACCAGTGGCGTGGGTGGCACGGTGGTACTGAACGGCAACGGCACGGTGACCTTCACTCCGAGCGCGAACTTCAACGGCGCGGCCAGCTTCAGCTATATTGCCAGCGACGGTATCACCACCAGCAATAGCGCCACGGTCACGATCAACGTAGCGGCGGTCAACGACGCGCCGACCACCAGCGCGGTGACCCTGAGCGCGCGGGCCGAAGACAGCGGCGCCCTCACCATCACCCAGGCGCAGCTGCTGGCCAATGCGGCGGATATTGA
>JBDSMM010000014.1:0-4827 GCA_039915825.1 Gammaproteobacteria bacterium
CAGCAACTCAACGACGTTATCGTCGCGCAGCATAAACTCATCGCCAACTTGACCCTGCAAATCGAGGCGCTGAGACAGCAAATAGCATCGCAGGCACAGTTCAACCTTGCCCATCCCTCCGAAGAAACCCCACCGCCGCATTATTAATCCCGCGTGTAACGTTACTGAGTCTGCCGCGCAAGTCATCTGCTGTTATAATTACCGACTATGATCAGCTTACGTAATCTTGCACTGCAACGCGGTGGTCGTTTTCTATTCGAATCCGTCAATCTGACGATCTATCCTGCACAAAAGATCGGTGTGACCGGGCCCAATGGCACCGGCAAGTCGAGCCTGTTCTCATTATTGCGCGGCGAATTGCATCAGGACAGCGGCGATTTCGACATACCGGCCCGTTGGATTATTGCGCACGTCGGCCAGGAGATGCCGGCGCTTGAGAGTCCCGCCATCGATTATGTAATGGATGGCGATAGCGAACTGCGCGACACCGAACGGAAACTTGATGAGGCACACCTGGCGGATGACGGCATACGCATTGCCGCATTACATGCACACTATGACTCCATCGACGGCTACACTGCACGCGTGCGCGCTGCGCAACTCCTGCACGGATTAGGCTTCTCGGCCGAAGAGCATAATCATGCGGTCAACACCTTTTCGGGTGGTTGGCGCATGCGCCTTAATCTGGCACGTGCACTCATGTGCCGCTCCGATTTATTGCTGCTGGATGAGCCGACCAATCACCTGGATCTCGACGCTGTATTATGGCTGGAACAGTGGCTGCGCGGTTACGCAGGAACCTTGCTGCTGATATCGCATGACCGCGACTTCCTCGACAATGTCGTCGGCTATATTGCCAACGTCGAGCATCAGCAAATTACGCTCTACAAGGGCAACTATGCCCAGTACGAACGCCAGCGCGCCGAGAAGCTTGCCCTGCAACAAGCCGCTTATGAGAAGCAACAACTGGAAATCGCCCATATTCAGGATTTCGTCAGGCGCTTTCGCGCCAAGGCCAGCAAGGCACGTCAGGCGCAAAGCCGCCTCAAGGCGCTCGATCGTATGGAAACCATCGCCGCCGCACACGTCGATTCGCCGTTGCACTTTGCATTCATGGCACCGGAAAAATCCCCCAATCCGTTACTTTATCTCGATGAAGCCACGGCTGGTTATGGAGAGCATATCGTTTTGCAACACGTAAAGTTGCAACTGGTTCCCGGTTCGCGTCTGGGTTTGCTCGGCCGTAACGGCGCAGGAAAATCGACGCTCATTAAAATGCTGGCCGGTCTGCTCAAACCCCTGCAGGGCGAACGCTTGGAAGGCACGGGATTAAAGATCGGCTATTTCGCCCAGCACCAGCTTGAACAATTGCGCCCTGACGACACCGCACTTCAGCATCTACAACGCCTCGACCGCCGTGCGCGTGAACAGGAATTACGCAATTTCCTGGGCGGTTTCGGGTTTACCGGCGAGGACGCCATGCGCCCTGTCGCGCCCTTTTCCGGTGGCGAAAAGGCGCGTCTTGCCTTGGCCTTACTGGTATGGCAGCGTCCCAATCTGTTACTGCTCGACGAACCGACCAATCACCTTGATCTTGCCATGCGCGATACGCTCACGATGGCCTTGCAGGATTACGAAGGCGCGCTGGTCGTGGTGTCTCACGACCGTCATTTGCTGCGCACGACGACCGATACTTTGGCGTTGGTGGCGAACGGGCGAGTAGAGACCTTCGACGGCGATCTGGATGACTACCGGGATTGGCTGTCCAAGAGCCGCTCTGGACCGGATACGAAAAATGAATCAGCGCTGCTCGAAATCAAGACCGAAAAATCCCCCACTCAGTCACGTAGCGCCGCCGACCGTAAGCAACAAAAACGCATCGAGGCCGAGCAACGCAATCGCAACGCGGAGCAGCGTCGCCCGCTGGAAAAGCGCGTGGCTGAATTCGAAAAGAAAATGGAAAAGCTTACCCACGAAACCAGGGTAATCGAGATAGCACTAGCCGACCCGGCTATTTATGAACCTGCGCAGAAAGACAAACTCAAGAATATCGTTATGCGGCAGGCTCAGCTTGCCGAGTCCCTGCGCGAGACAGAAAAAATCTGGCTGGAAGCCAGTGCGGCATTGGAAGATTCGTAGTCAGGTGAGATGTGAAAAACAATGAATTAAGTGCCGTATAAGTAATCTTATAGTTACTTTGCCTGTAGTTCGCACCATGAATTAAGGCCTGTCGGATTATGCTTATACCCTACAATGTGGATTGCCCTTATTGCGGCGAGATTTTCGAGACCTCGGTAGACACCTCGGCGGGTGACCAGGAATATATCGAAGATTGCTATGTGTGCTGTCGCCCAATCAACTTTCGTATCACTACCGATTACGATGGGAACCTGCTAAACGTCCAGACGAACAGCGATGATTAACGCCCTATTCCGCGCGCATTTCTTATAGAACTATCATACCTTTTCACTTAACCCCATCTGCAACACCTCTAGCTGCGCACCGAGCATGACTATATAAGCGCGGCGGCGGTTCTCGCCGCTCTCGCTGAAGTCAAACTGGTAAGTGCGACGGATTTGCACATGACCACGGCCGTCGCGGTACAGGCTCAGGCGGTGCAACGACACCGTATCGTCGAGAAATTGCACATCATGCCGCTGGCACGCCTCTGCCCCCATGCGCACAGCCACTTCGCGCATACGCATGCTGTCCAGCCAGAACCATACAACCAGCGCGGCTAAAATCAACAGGATGGCAGCGCCCACAGGTTAGACTGGATACTTCATAAAGCACGGCGCCGCTGCGGCGGGTAAGTAAAAAATGTGATGACCACTACTAAAAAGAAAGCCGAGTAGATCAGCGTAAACACCCATGATGGGAATGAAAAAAATACCAATCGGGTAAGCCAATGCCCGATAAAGCTCATTTCGTAGCTTTGCATACCCGCTAAATCCCGGAAATTATTTTCCAATGTGGTTAGCGGGCAGACCATGCCGACCCACGTTTGGATTATCACAAACCCGATTGCCGCCAAGTGAACCAAGCGGAAAACGATATTGCGCGTCCATGCCCAGTTGCCCGCCCAACCCACCAGAATCAACAACTGCCCGCCTACGACAAACAAAATAAAGAGGGTATGAACCAGGATTGTTGCATCCGCGAGAAATTCATAGCCGGAGTTATCTGACATAAATGACCGCTCGCTTTAAACCCGGCCCGGAAGCCTGAAGGTCCTACCCTCTTTGGATATTTACTTGCTCTACTTGACCGACATCAATTCAACGTCAAACAACAGCGTGGCGTTTGGACCAATGTCGCCGCCCGTGCCTGCAGCACCATAAGCCAGCTCGGAGGGAATAACAATTTGCCATTTCGAACCTTCCTGCATGAGCGGCAAGACTTCCTGCCAGCCCTTGATAACGCCATTGACAGGAAAAGTGGCAGGCTCGCCGCGCTTATAGGAACTGTCGAATTCCTTGCCGTCGATCAAGGTGCCGCGATAGTTAACTACGACAGTATCGGTGGCCTTTGGTTTTTTGCCTTGGCCTTGAGTGACAATCTTGTATTGCACACCACTCGGTAAAGTTATCACGCCCTCTTTCTTTTTATTAGCGTCCAGGAAATCAGCTCCTGCCTTCTTGTTTACTTCACCTGCTGCCTTATTCACTTCCGCTGCTGCGGCGGCTTTCTTGGCTGATTCCGCTTGAAGAATTTCAACGGTTGCCTTCATTTCTTCCATCGTCAGTTTTGGCTTTGCATCCGCCATAACGTCTTTAATAGCCGCCGAGACGACGTCCACATCAACATCCAGGCCTTGCTGCTTGAAACTTTGCCCCACCTGAAAACCGATAAAATAGCTCAGCTTTTGTTTTTGGGTAGTAAGACTGCTGGATTCTTCTTTTTGCGTAGTTATGGCACTGGCCTCCTGTTTTTCGGTGCTCGTACTACCGGCCTCTTCCGCGCATGCGGCCACGGAAAACAGGCACAAACTGATGAATGATAATCTGGCTTTCATGATAACTCCCTAGTAACGATTGAATTTAGATAATAAGATTTGAAGGTTGAATAGTATAACATTCGATTACAAGGTATTCAGCGAAGGCGGTATTTACCTGTGGATCGTGAATCTCAACCAAGCATGCCATAATCTCACATAATCAATAACGGCTGAACTATTACGTGACCACCTATACTCTGACCCGCCCGGATGATTGGCACTTGCACCTGCGCGATGGTGCTGTCGTCCTGGCTGCGGTGCTGCGGCATAGCGCCGCGCAATTCGAACGGGCCATAGTCATGCCCAATCTAACCCCCCCCATTACCACAACGGAACTCGCGCTTGCCTACCGGGAACGCATCCTCGCCGCACTGCCCAAGGGGCTGACTTTTCACCCGCTGATGACTCTATACCTCACCGATAACACCTCGGCGGCGGAGATTGCGCGGGCAAAGGCCAGCGGTCATGTGCTTGCAGCAAAATATTATCCGGCGGGGGCAACGACTAATTCTGCATCCGGCGTTACCGATTTGAGCAAGATTTATGCGGTGATCGAGGCCATGGAAGAGCTTGATTTTCCGCTGCTCGTGCACGGGGAAGTTACCGATCCCGACGTGGATATTTTCGATCGCGAGCAGGTGTTTATCGAGCGCAAGCTGGCGCCGCTGGCGGAAAAATTTCCCCGCTTGCGCATCGTGTTCGAACATCTGACCACACGGGATGGCGTGGACTTTGTGCTATCCGCATCGAATAAAATTGCCGCCACGCTGACCGCGCATCATCTATTACTTAATCGCACGGCGATGTTCGCAGGTGGTATGCGCCCGCAC
>JBDSMM010000077.1:0-5432 GCA_039915825.1 Gammaproteobacteria bacterium
ATCGTCGTTCGGTGGGCGGTAATGCCTTTGAAAAGCCCATCTTGATCAACCGCCAACGGGTGGCAAAATCAGCATCGTTCGAGGGTAGTTCGATCACGCAATGCAGATGGTCGGGCAACACTACCCAACCATGAATCACAAAGGGATGGCGCTTCCGCACCGAACGTACCGTATTTCGCACGTAAATTGATGTGCCGCGTCAATAAGTCGTTGCCTTGGCGTTGCAGCGCGTTGACGGTGAAGAAAAAGGTACCGCCCGGATGCCAGGCTCGTCGGTAATCAGGCATGGCGGCAGTATTACGGCATTCTCCATGCGGCGTAATGCCCTTCGGTTATTGCGCCCTACGGGCTAGCGCGACGCCTACCCTTGGAAAAATCGTATTCATCTCGCATACTAGTTTTGGGGTTGAAGGCAACGGTCAAAAGGTGTTCGCTTCCTCCTTGATGTATCCCCTACAATACCCATGAGACGTGGATGGAGATAATCTTTAGAAAAAACTGCTTGCGTCAAACAAGGGCGCGATCTAATCGGAAAATTTTTTAAAGTAAACTTACAGTCAGGAGAGTTTAGTGAATATAAAGAAAGTCGTATGGGCTATGGTTATCCTGGGAATGGCTGCCACCAGCAGTGTGCAGGCCGCCGAGGCTAAATTTGCGTTTGTAGACGTGCAGAAAATATTCGCTGAGGCGAATGCTGCTAAGGCCGCTCAGACAAGTCTCCGGCAGAAGGAGGGGCAATATAAAAAAGAGCTTGAGGCCAAGGGATCAAGCCTGCAAAAACTGATAGAAGCTTTGCAAGATCCTAAAGTTGCCGACGCCGACCGGGCTGAAAAAGCCAACGAGATTAGGGCCAAGCGCGAAGAATTCCAGAAGACGGCCACTGATTATGAGAAGCGGCTTAACGATGAACGAAATTCGGTGAGCGAGGATATTCTGAAGGCCATAAAACAAGCGTCCCAGGATATCGCGAAGGAAAAAGGTTATACAGCCGTGCTGAGCAGCAACCAGGGTTTGTACTACGATAACGAACTGGATATTACAGCCGACACATTGGCACGGGTGAATGACGCGGCGAAGCCGTAGGTTTACGCAGTATTAGCCCGTAGTAGGAATTTATCTAGCGCAACTAAGCCGGTGTCATTACGACATTACGACGCTAAAGATAGACCATTGGCGGCAAGGGTTTGTCGGTGTAGCAGGATAGACTTGAACACGTCGGGATCTTTTATGTGGGTCATTTCGCCCTTGCGCGGGAAGTGCATATCCTGCAGGCGTGATAACCAGAAACGGAGGGCGGCGGCGCGCAACATGGCGGGCCACGCCGCATGCTCGCCAGGGTGAAACGCCCGTTGCTGCTGGTAGGCAGATAGTAGCGCACGCAGATTGGGGTGATCCAGTTGCCCGTCGGGGTGACTGCACCAATCGTTTACGGTGACGGCAAGATCGTATAACAGGGCATCGTTGCAGGCGTAGTAAAAGTCAATAATACCGGTAAGCGAGTCGCCCACGAATAGCGCATTGTCGCGAAACAAGTCGGCATGAATCACGCCCTGTGGCAGATCGCCCAACTGGACCTGCGTCTGGAAATGCAGCTCCGCAGTTAACAGCTGGGCATCGTCACCCGCAAGACAAGGTAGAACCTTCTGCGCGGTTGCCTGCCGCCACACAGCACCGCGTTCGTTCGTGCGCTGCCCCCCAAATGACAGACCCGCCGTGTGCATATGACCGAGTGCCGCACCCACGGCTTGGCATTGCGCCGCTGTCGGATAAAGCACATTGGCCCCGGACAACCGTTGCACTAATGCCGCCGGTTTACCGTTAAGTGTGCGTAGATAGCGTTGCTGTTTATCGGCAACAGGATGCGCGCTGGGGACACCGTGTTCCGCGAGAAAGGCCATCAGATCGAGAAAATAGGGCAAATCCTGCATGCCCATGGTCTCGAACAGGGTCAGGACGTAGCTGCCCTGAGTGGTGGTGACAAAGTAGTTGGTGTTTTCTATCCCCGCGCTAATACCGGAGAATTCGACGAGCTTGCCGATTGGATAAGTCCGTAAGAATTCCTCAAGCTCGTGCGGCTCGATACGCGTGTATACGGACATGGTGCCTATAAGAGAGTGTGCTGAGTAATGGGCAAATATTAATGCAGCCTGTCCTTACCAGCTGAATAGCACCCACTGGGGTATGTTGGCGTCGGTAATGTCGTTATTGCCGCGCGTTTCCAGCACGCCGTCGCCATCGGTATCGAACAGATAATAGGCTGGCCCTACGCGAGGGGTGATCTTTATCTTGTACAACCGGCCATTAATGCGGGTTTCTTCCACGGTTTCCTCGTCGCGCTGAATGATGGTTACCTCAGGCTCCAAGGGCTCACCACTCTGCACCGCCTGCGGAATTTCGGGTGGCTCGGGGACGGGAAGCAAGTCATCGGGCGCCGGAGATTCTTCGCTGACTGCTCCAGCATCGGGAGCATTGCCGATACTGTCGTTAGCCACGGCCGGACCTTCCGGATTCGGAAGCTCTGGCTCGGCGGCGCTAGCCTGCTGGAATACCATCGGAGCCGAGAGCAACATGCCGACTAAAATTGCGTAATGCATTATTGATTTTTTCATAAGTACCTTTGTTGTGATGGGCTACAGCAAGATCCCCTGTTCGCCGGCCGAGGGATCCTGCCCCAAGTATTCGTAGTGGTTGAAGATAGCATCTACCACGTCTTGCGGCTTGTCCAGTAGCTGCAATAAGTTCAGATCCTGGGCGCCGATCGTGCCTTCCGCTACGAGCGTTTCTTTGAACCAATCAAGTAGACCTTTCCAGAACGGCGAGTGCACCAGGATGATCGGAATGCGGCGCGCCTTCTGCGTTTGCACAAGGGTAAGAATCTCCGCCAACTCGTCCAGCGTGCCAAAACCGCCCGGCATGATGACATAGGCCGAGGCGTATTTGACGAACATCACCTTGCGCGAAAAGAAGTGTCTGAAGTTGAGGGCAATATCCTGATAAGCATTTCCGCCCTGCTCATGCGGCAGGATAATGTTTAATCCCACGCTCGGCGACTTTCCTTCGTATGCGCCTTTGTTGATCGCTTCCATGAGGCCTGGCCCGCCACCGCTTACCACGCTGAAACCGGCATCGGATAATAGACGCGCAATTTCCTCAGCCATCTTGTAATAAGGGTGGTCAACCGGCGTGCGTGCGGAGCCGAACATGCTAACCGAGGGCTTAATCTGCGAAAGCTGTTCGAAGCCCTCGGTAAACTCGGCCATGATCTGGAAAATCTTCCAGGATTCGCGTGTCAACAAGGCATCGTTGATGGCCCGATGGGCAAATTTGCCGGCTTCGTTCATAATTATCTCTTCACTTTCCCGTAATCCCAAATCAGGCGACATGACACACACAAAACCTCTGGTACTGGTAGATGCTTCGTCCTACCTTTACCGCGCATTCTACGCCATGCCCCCGCTAACCAATTCGCAAGGCCTCCCCACCGGGGCGGTTTACGGAGTTGTGAATATGGTGCGTAAGCTGTTGGCGGAGCAAGAACCGGCACATATTGCTATGGTGTTCGATGCCAAGGGCAGAACCTTCCGCGACGATCTATATGAGCAATATAAGGCCCATCGCCCGCGCATGCCGGATGATCTCAGCGTCCAGATCGCGCCGTTGCACGCCATTATACATGCAATGGGTTTGCCATTATTGCTCGTGGACGGGGTCGAGGCGGATGACGTGATCGGCACGCTCACTTGTCAGGCTACGGAATTGGGGATGTCCGTGCAGATCTACACCGGCGACAAAGATTTGGCGCAGTTGGTCAACGCGCAAGTCACACTGATCAATACCATGAATAACAGCGTGCTCGATCCGCAGGGCGTGATCGACAAATTCGGCATTCCCGCTGAACGCATTATCGATTATCTCGCCCTCGTGGGGGATAGTTCCGACAATATTCCCGGCGTGCCCAAAGTGGGTCCGAGCACGGCCGTCAAATGGCTCAAGCAATACGGCACGCTCGATAGCATTATCGAACATGCCGGGGAGGTTGGCGGCAAGGTGGGAGAAAACCTGCGCGCCGCGCTTGCGCAATTACCCATCGCGCGTGCGCTGCTTACCGTTAAATGCGATGTACCGCTGGATGTCACCCCACTCGATTTGCGCCCGCGTCTGCCCGATGTAGAAACCTTGCGGGAGCTTTACAAAAAACTGGAGTTCAAGGCCTGGCTGGCACAAACCGCGCGCAAACCAGCGGCACCGGGTGCGGTAGTTGCCACTGAAACCTTGGCCGTTGAAACCGTGACGGTGACGGTTGCCGTTTACGAAACCATCGTTACCCTGACACAGCTTGACGCGTGGCTAACCGGGCTGACGCAGGTCGATCTCATCTGCTTCGATATCAAGACCACAAGTCTGGATTACATGCAGGCGCAAATTGCGGGCATTGCCTTTGCCTTGCCCACGGCTCCGGAGGGCGTGAGCGCGGCGTACATTCCGCTGGCGCATGACTGCGAAAATACGCCGCAGCAATTGGAGCGCGCACTGGTGCTGGAGCGTTTGCGTCCGCTGCTGGAAGACGCGCAGCGCACCAAGCTCGGCCACGATATAAAATTTGCCTGTCACGTACTGGCCAATCACGGCATCCGGTTGGCCGGGGCACGCTTTGACACCATGCTGGAATCCTATTTGCTCGACAGCACGGCCACACGCCACGATCTGGATTCGCTGGCGCTCAAGTATCTGGACGGTAGAGCCAGTTCGCTAGCACAGATTGCCGGTAAGGGCGTCCGCCAGCTAAGCTTCCATCAAATTGCCATCGACTTGGCGAGCGCCCATGCCGCAGAGCAGGCCGCGCTGATCCTGCGTTTGCATAATGTCTTGTGGCCTCAACTAAGCGCGCTGGAAAACCTGCAACGGCTCTTTACACATATGGAAATGCCGCTCGCCGGGGTGCTCGCACGTATCGAGCGCAATGGCGTGGGTGTGGATCGCGCTATGCTGCACCGCCAAAGCGCTGAACTGGCGGCGCGTATGGACGAGTTGGAACAACAGGCTCACGTGTTGGCCGGGCAGCCGTTCAATCTCGGCTCGCCATTGCAGATCCAGGAAATACTTTACGACAAGCTCGGCCTGCCGGTGCTGCAGAAGACACCGAAGGGCCAGCCGTCCACCGCAGAATCGGTGTTGCAGGAACTCGCGCTGGACTACCCTTTGCCTAAGTTGATTCTGGAGCACCGCGGCCTGAGCAAGCTCAAATCGACTTATACCGACAGTCTGCCCGAGCAGATTAACCCCGCCACTGCGCGCGTGCATACCTGTTATCACCAGGCCGTGACGGCGACCGGGCGCCTGTCATCCAGCAACCCTAATCTGCAAAATATCCCGATCCGCTCGGCCGCCGGCAGGCGTATCCGTCAGGCCTTTGTCGCGGCGCCTGGGTATAA
>JBDSMM010000125.1:0-2827 GCA_039915825.1 Gammaproteobacteria bacterium
ACCATCGATGAGGCGCAGAAAAAGATCGATGGCTTGACTACCAATGTAGTGAGTTTGCAGGAATTACTCGGCGATAAACGCTCGCGCGGCGCATTCGGCGAGGTGCAACTGGAAAATCTTGTTCGCAATATCCTGCCGCAGCAGGCCTATGTTATGCAGCATGTCTTGTCTACTGGTGTGCGCGCCGATTGCGTGATATTTTTGCCGGAGCCCCTGGGCACGCTGGCCATCGATGCAAAGTTCCCCTTGGAAAACTATCACCGCATGTTTACTGCGGGTGTAAGCGAGTTGGAACGTGCGCAAGCGCAACGGCAATTCAAGGCAGACGTCAAGAAACATGTGGATGACATCAGCCAGAAATACATCATTCCGAATGAAACCTGCGACGGCGCGGTAATGTTTGTGCCCGCGGAGGCCGTATTTGCCGAGATCCATAGTTATCACAGCGACGTCGGTGCCTATGCCCACCAAAAACGCGTTTGGATCGTCTCGCCGACCACGATGATGGCGATCATCACCACGACATGCGCAGTAATGAAGGACATTGAAACACGCAAACAGGTGCATATCATCAAACAGGAATTAGGCAAACTCGCCAAGGATTTTGAGCGCTTCGATGCGCGTATGAAGAAGCTGGCTGACCATATACGCCAGGCGCACGAAGACGCGGAAGATGTTCACAAATCAAGCAAAAAAATCAGCCAGGGATTTTTAAAGATCGAGCGCGTCGAGCTCGAGAGCAGCGAAACGCCGGTGCTTGATGTTTTGAATAAGAAAGAAGAAAAACAGCTTAATTAGCGCAGCAGGCATAAGAAAATTTATCTATGCGCAGTAGTACGGATATAGTATCGCCGCCCTCGCCGGTCAGTTTTTTCGAGGCATTTGTTTACTGGCTCAAGCTCGGTTTCATAAGCTTTGGCGGGCCTGCCGGGCAAATCGCGTTAATGCACGAGGAGTTGGTCGAGCGCCGCCGCTGGATTTCGGAGCAGCGTTTCTTGCATGCCCTCAATTACACCATGATGCTGCCCGGACCCGAGGCGCAACAGCTTGCCACCTATATCGGCTGGCTGATGCATGGTACCAAGGGAGGTATTGCAGCCGGTATTTTATTTATCCTCCCATCATTATTTATTCTCATCTTTTTGACCTGGGCGTACCTGGCCTTCGGTGACCGGCCCGAGATAGCCGGCATACTCTACGGCATCAAGCCCGCCGTGGTCGCCATCGTTGCGTTCGCCGTTTACCGTATCGGCTCGCGCGCAATAAGCAATACTGTGCTACTCGCTATTTCACTTTTGGCCTTCGCCGCCATATTCATTTCCGGCATCCTGTATCCCCCGCTTCTCACGTTTCCTTACATCATACTCACGGCCGCACTGATCGGATTGATTGGAGGCCGTGTTGCGCCGGATAAATTTAAAACAGGTAGCGCACGGGGAATGTCGAATAAAAATTACGGCCCAGCATTGATAGATGACACGACTATGCGTGCAACGCACACGCAACTCGTATGGTCACGCACCATCGCTTATGCGTTAATCGGCCTGCTCATCTGGGCAATTGTAATTGGCTGCTTATACACTTGGAACGGCTGGGAAGGTACGCTAACACAGATCGCCTGGTTCTTCACAAAGGCCGCATTGCTCACCTTCGGCGGCGCTTATGCCGTGCTGCCTTACGTCTATCAGGGCGCCGTCGAACATTATCACTGGCTCACGGCCACGCAGATGATCGATGGCCTCGCGCTCGGTGAAACTACGCCAGGGCCGCTGATTATGGTAGTTGCCTTCGTCGGTTTTGTGGGTGGTTGGACACATCAGATATTGGGCGCGGACAGTCTCGTGCTCTCAGGAATAATCGCCGCCTGTGTAGCCACCTTTTTTACCTTCCTCCCGTCGTTTATTTTTATTCTGGTCGGCGCGCCTATTGTCGAATCAACACGTCATAACATCAAACTGACCGCTCCGCTGAGCGCGATCACTGCCGCGGTCGTTGGTGTAATCCTGAACCTGGCCGTGTTTTTTGCCTGGCATGTCTTCTGGCCCCAGGGCTGGAATGGAAATTTCGACTGGCTTGGCGCACTTATGGCCCTGGTTATTTTTGTGGGGCTGTGGCGCTTCAAATGGGGCACTGTTCCCGTGATCCTTGGGAGCGCGCTGTTCGGTCTTCTGCTCACGCTGGTCCGGGCTGCCTGATACCGAAAGCGTGCATAAAAAAGCCTACCGTTTCCGGTAGGCTTTTATTACGGCAATAACTTTAACCAATTTGTAGTTTAAATCCCTTAGCTACCAACACTTGCCTGGTCACGTAGTTTATCAATGCCCTTGGTCGTGAACCCCTTAACATTGTCCAAGTCATCTACCGTTTTGAATTTACCGTTTTTAGTACGGTAATCAATAATGGCTTTGGCCTTGGCAGGTCCGACTCCGGTAAGCGACTCCAGTTGCTCTTGGGTTGCCGTATTGAGATCAACAACGTCAGCCGCAAAACTTGCGCTGGAGAAGGCAAGGACGGCAAGTGCGATCAGTAATATTTTTCTCATTATTTTCCCCTTAGATAATTGATTTAAAGCAGTTATTTAAATGGCTTCTAAATTCAGCCGAATGTAGTGTAATGTAAAAAAAAGCAGCTTGACAAGCGTTCTGTCTCCCCTGAAAGCTATTTATTTGCAGTATTAAGAAGCTCCTTCCTTTTTTTGCTCTTCAATTTTCTTAGTTGGGTCGGTGACCTGTGTTGCAGCGCTGGTATCACACTTTTTTTCTATAGCCACTTTTACAAGAGCATCATGCTCGCCCTTTAAACGTGCATATTCTGTAGCCTCCGGACC
>JBDSMM010000064.1:0-12039 GCA_039915825.1 Gammaproteobacteria bacterium
GCCGATGCGCCTGGCCATGAACAATACACGCGCAATATGGTCACCGGGGCGAGCACGGCCAATGTGGCTGTTATCCTGATCGATGCCCGGCGCGGCGTGCTTACGCAGTCGCGTCGCCACGCCTATATCGCCAGCCTGCTGGGCATTCCGCATTTTATCGTCGCGATTAATAAAATGGATCTGGTGGATTATGCGGAGCAGGTGTATCAGGACATCCGCACCGAATTCAGCGCATTCTGCGCCAAGCTCGGCGCGCGTGACGTGCGTTTTATTCCGATCTCGTCGCTGCTGGGCGATATGGTCGTGGAGCGCGGCGAGAATCTGCCCTGGTATCACGGCGAGACGCTGATGGAGTCCCTCGAAAATATTAAAATCGCGCAGGATTTAAATCAGCGCGAATTCCGCTTCCCCGTGCAGCTCGTATGCCGTCCGCAAAAGGCCGATCTGCATGATTTTCGCGGTTACATGGGGCGCATTGAATCCGGGCACATCAAGGTCGGTGACGAGGTTGTTGTGCTCCCCTCCGGCTACACCTCGAAGGTGAAAGAGATCATCGCCCATACCAAAAACCTGCGTGAGGCCTATGCACCGCAGTCGATAACCCTCACGCTGGAAGACCACATCGACATCTCGCGCGGCAATATGATCGTGCGTCCCGACAACAAGCCGCACATTGCCAAGCAATTCGAGGCCATGCTGTGCTGGATGAGCGAACAACCGATGCAGGCGCAGCGCAAGTATTTAATCAAACACACCACCTCGACCGTCAAGGCCATACTCGCCGAGGTGCAATACAAGGTAGACATCAATACGCTGGACAAGGACAGCACGGCAACCGAACTCAAGATGAACGAAATAGGCCGCGTGCTGGTCAAGGTGCAAAAGCCTATTGTGTGCGATGCCTACCGGCAGAACCGCGCCACGGGTGCCTTTATTGTCATTGACGAGCACACGAATAATACCGTCGCGGCGGGCATGATCGAAGCGGTTTAAGGTAGTTTAATGTAGGTCGGTTCAAGGCGCGTTAGCGTCGGATCCGACAGGAGATAGGTTGCTGTCGCGTCGGATCCATAGGGCACTGTCAGATCCACGATACTTGATCCGGTCTACATTAGAAATGGGTAAATTCCGGGCAAAAAAAACGGACACCCGAAAGGGTGTCCGTTGAGTTGGCTCTGCTTTATTAAGACTAATTAGAAGTTGTGCTTCATACCGACGGCAAAGGCACTAACATCTTCACCGAACCCACCCGCAAAGGTAGAGCCGGTTGAGCTCAGCAGCGGATTTGCCGGGCTACCCAAGCCATAAACGCCATCATCGTCGTTGCTGGTGCGGGCATACAAGGCATATACGGAGGTACGCTTGGAGAAGTTGTGGTCTGCGCCTACGGCGAAGTAGTCGGCGCCATCATCAAAGCCTAAGTCCGTGTCACTCGCGTGAGCGTAGGCGGCTTTGAGGGTGTTGTTGCCCATTTTGTGTGCTGCGGCAATGTAAAAGGAATCGCGTTGCACATCTTCAATATCGATTCGCTCATAGATACCGGTTAACGTGGTGGCGGCAGCGAAGGTGTAGCTGGCAGCTACCTTGCTGGCCGTCAGGTCGTCAACACCGTCAGTTTGTATTCTGTCGTGGGAGAAGGCAAGATACAGCGGGCCGTTACCGTAGTTGACTTGAGCACCATACTGATCAGACTTGGCACCTTCAACTTCATCATTACAATACTGGGCATGTCCGCTCAGGCCGTTCATATTCGGCGCAAAGTAGATCAGGGCATTGCCGCAACCGCTATCAAAAAAGGCGCCTGCTACTACTTCGCCGCCTACAACAACCGGTATCGTACCCATGATCGAGCTGTAGTCAGCAATGGTGCTGCCGAATACATCTAGGTTATTGGTAGAGGTTTTCCAAGGACGTCCCTGGAAGCCCAGCGCTACGGTACCGAAGCCACCCGACAAGCCGGCCCAGCCATCACGGCCGCCGTCGAATAAGGTAGGACCGCCGCTATCGAGATTCAACAAGCTGTCAAACAGGAATACAGCCTTCAAGCCGTTGCCCAGGGGCTCAAAGCCCTTCACGCCCAGCACGGATTGGTTTGTGCTTACGTTGGTAACGCCATCATCAACCCCATTATCAACCCACTCAACCGCCATGTTGGCCGAGCCGTAGAGGGTTACATTGCCTTCGTCGGCCAAGACGGCCAGCGGTGCAGCCATTGCCGCGGCAACGGCGACTGCTAAAATCTTTTTATTCATTCGTTCTCTCCTAATATTAGAGTTAAAGCGTCAATTGACGGGGCTCAATATACCTAGGTTGTGCGCCATTGCAACACTTTTTTCATAAAAACCACAAAATATTTTCATTTGTTGTTAAAAAGCAACAAATGCGCTGGTAAAGGAGGCATTTGGCTGTGCTTAGGCTTGGATCATCGGATCTGACAGTGAGCAAAGCTTATATCCTATAGAATCCGAGGCGCTTGATCCGAATTAACTGCGTCCCGCATAAACTATTCGCGGAACTATATTAGGTCATTTAGCGAACTGCTTAGCCAAGCTACGCAAGTCTGCGATCAGCTTTTTAATATCAAGCTTTCCCTTAGTAGCTACAGGCGTTAACACAGCCGCGGGCACACCCTTTTTTGTTATGGTAATCTGTTCGCCCTTGGCTACCCTGTTCAACAGACTGGCTAAACGTAATTTGGCCGTGGCTACATCGACACTCATAGCTTTATTCATAACTTGATTCCTCGATCCAGCCCTGAGACCGGTTTATCTTACTCCGGTGGATTGCCAAATAAACCTATCTTAATCCTGCGGAGTTACGAAGCCTTGAAGCTCGGAAGAAACGATCCCTGCCCGTGCGGTAGCGGTTTGAAATACAAGAAATGCTGTGGCGCTGCGGAAGACTCAAGCACCGGCACGCACGTTGGCACAGGGCACGACGGGACGCCAAGTGCTGTCCCGGTGATGGTTAACGCCAGTGAAATTAACAAGGTCCAGGGTGTGCCGCGACCTTGTGGTGAATGTTCGGCCTGTTGCGAGGGATGGTTGAGGACCAAGGTATTGGGCCATGACATCGGGCTGGGTCATCCATGCCCGTTTAGTTCCGGACATAATTGCACTATCCACGAAACACGCCCGCACGATCCGTGCAGGGTATTTTTTTGCGGTTGGGCGGAGGCGGGCAGTGACTTGCCGGACTGGATGCAGCCGAATCAGAGCGGCATGATCATGCTGACGGGCCGCTCGAACTGGCGCGGCAGGCCAATGGATGTGATGGTGTCCGCGGGGCGCGACCCGGATGATAAGATGCTGAACTGGTTGCAGGAGCGTTCAATTAAAACCATGCGCCCCTTTGTTTATCAGCGTGAGGAGTTGTGGTACGGCTTCGGCCCTGCTGCTTTTCAGGCCGAGATTGCAGCCAAGGCCGCGCGCGGAGAGCCGTTGTGGATTTGAGGCAGATACAAGATCCTGGGAAAAGATGAAAATAGACCTGAAAACAGTTTATTTGCACCTTGTATCTTTTTTATAGGGCTGGGGGACGAGGATTCGAACCTCGGTTAACGGAGTCAGAGTCCGTAGTCCTACCGCTAGACGATCCCCCATACGACTTAGGGAAAACAAGAGAAAGGGTGGTGCGCTGATTAATGTTAATCAGGTATGACTAGTCTTTAAATAAATAAGGGGCTTAATGAAAAGCCCCGGTACTGTTTAGCGTTTAGAATATTGAGGTGCTTTACGTGCCTTGTGTTTGCCAACCTTTTTACGTTCGACTTCACGTGCATCGCGGGTTACAAACCCAGCCTTACGCAATGCGGGCCGCAGAGTTTCGTCGTAGATCATCAGGGCGCGGGT
This sequence comes from Gammaproteobacteria bacterium, assembly GCA_039915825.1. Lineage (GTDB taxonomy): Bacteria > Pseudomonadota > Gammaproteobacteria > SURF-13 > SURF-13 > JBDSTW01. The sequence goes on from JBDSMM010000064.1 coordinate 3,852, forward strand.
GATGCCGTGGCGAATGGCGCCGGCCTGGCCGGTAATACCGCCACCGCGCACAACGACGCTGATGTCGAAGTTCTGAACCAGATTAGTGGTTTCCAGCGGCTGACGCACCATCATGCGCGATGTTTCACGGCCAAAGTAGACGTCGATGGCGCGCCGGTTGATGATGATGCTGCCCTTGCCGGGCTTGAGATAGACACGCGCCGTAGAACTCTTGCGGCGGCCGGTACTATAAAACTGTTGTTCTGCCATGGGGATTCCGTTTTACCTGTAAACCTGTGAAGTAGCTGATTTGATTAAATATCAAGAGGCTTGGGTTGTTGCGCCTCATGCTGGTGTCCGGCACCCGCGTAAATCTTGAGCTTGCGAAACATGGCGCGGCCCAAGGGGTTTTTGGGCAACATGCCCTTAATGGCGCCTTCCAAGACACGCTCCGGGGCTTTCTGGATAAGCTTTTCAAAGCTGATCGTCTTTAAATTACCGATGAAGCCGGTGTGATGGTGATAAAGCTTGTCTTTGGCCTTGTTACCGCTGACATGAATCTTCTCGGCATTCACCACGATGATGTAATCACCGGTGTCCGCGTGGGGGGTAAACTCGGGTTTATGTTTGCCGCGCAGGCGCAGCGCGATCTCGCTAGCCAACCGGCCCAAGGTCTTGCCCGCAGCGTCTACAACATACCACTCGCGTTTGATGGTCGCGGCATTGGCGGAAAAGGTTTTCATCTGTTGCTCCAGAAACCACTCTAAAAAGATCGGAAATAGTACATGAGATAAGTTCTGCGGACAAGTCCTAATGAGCAACGCTGTAGGTTGGCAATGCTGTAGTTGGGTCTAGCGGCGTAGCGGCGGACCCAACCTCTGCCGGATCCGCAGAGTGCACCCTGAGCGACGTCGAAGGGCTTGACCCGACCTACATGACGCTAAACCATCAAGCGACGGCGCACCAGCACGGTGGCGAGGTAAAAGGCCACGGCAGCGTAGATTAACAGTACGGCGAGATGCACGACGAGGTTATCAACGGGCTGGCCGTTCATTAGCGGGCGTACGATCTGTACGGCATGCGTCAAGGGCAGTAATTGCGCAATCGCGCGCACGATTCCGGGCATTCGGTCCACGGGGAAAAACACGCCGCTGAACAGTAGCATCGGGGTAATGATGAGCGTGAAATAGTACAGAAAGAAATCGTAGCTCTTGGCTAGGGAGGTTATCACCAGCGCCATCGCGCCAAAGCTGATCCCGGCGAGCAACACCACCGGCAGGACCCACAGCGCCGACCAGCCATGCACCAAGCCGAGCAGCGCGGCGATAACCAGAATAGGTGCGCCGCTGATGAGGCTTTTGGTGCCCGCCCAGATAATCTCGCCGAGCACCACATCATCTACATTCAGTGGCGCTACCAGCATGCCCGCCCAGGTCTGTTGCAGGGTCATGCGCGTGTAAGCAGAGTACAGGCCTTCGAAGGTGGCCGTGTTCATGGCGCTGCTGCACACAATGCCCGAGGCCAAAAACGCAACATACGATACGCCCTGAATGTTGCCCACGAAGCTGCCCAGGCCATAGCCTAGAGCCAGCAGATAAAGCAGCGGCTCGCCGAAATTGCCAAGCAGCGCGGGAATTGACAGCTTGCGCCAAACCAGTACGTTGCGCCGCCACACAGCGATAGCGCGCGGGCTTATGGTGGGTAAAGACAGATTCATGTAAGCGTTATTTAAGTTGCGTTCCGTCACGAAGTTAATCCCGTAGCTCCCGCCCCGTCAGCTTTAAAAATACGTCTTCGAGATTCCCCGGCCGGTGGACGTAGCGCAAATCGGGGCGACGGATAAGTTCCTCTACCAGGGGACGCTCATCAACGGCATAGCAAAATACCGTCTCGCCGACCCGCTCGCTGCGGATCGCAAGAGTAGCCCCGACAGCCGCATGCCAGGCATCGAAGCCCGGCCCGTAGATCTCCAGCACGTGCGGTTCGATATGTTGCCTGATAAGCTCCAGCGGGCTGCCCAAGGCGAGGATGTGCCCGTGATCCATAATGACAACGCGATCGCACAGCCGCTCAGCCTCTTCCATGTAGTGAGTGGTCAGGATCAGGGTCTTACCCTGTGCGAGCAAGGTGCGCAGGCGTTGCCAGATGAGCTGACGTGCCTGTGGGTCGAGGCCGGTAGTGGGTTCATCCAGGACTAATAGATCGGGTTGATTGAGCAGGGCGCGTGCCAGGGTCAGGCGCCGCTTCATACCGCCCGACAGAGTGCCGATGCCCGCCTTGGCCTTGGTCTCCAGCGCGGCAAACACCAGCAAGTCGTCGATGCGGGCCGCGAGTTGCGGGCCTTTCAGGCCGAAGTAACTGGCGTAAATGCGCAGATTTTCCGTAACCGTGAAATCAGGGTCGAGGTTGTCTTGTTGCGGCACCACACCGACCCGTTCGCGCATACGCCGCGCGTGCTCCGGGATCGACCAACCCAATACCTTTAGCCGACCCGCGCTGGGCGGAATGCTGCCGAGCAACATGCGCAGTGTCGTGGTTTTACCCGCGCCGTTCGGGCCTAGTAAGCCGAAACACTCACCGGGCCGCACTTCAAGGTCAATGCCGTCAACCACCGCCTGATTACCGTAATACTTGACCAGGCCGCGCGCCTCCACGGCGAACTGCGGAGTTTCATTAGTGGCCGGTGCCAGGTCGGCAAGCGGTTGCGGGGAAGGAGGCATGATGCCGTTAAATCTTTAAACGCTCGACCACCCGGCCGTTAACAACATGCTCATCGATGATCTCATCAATGTCTTCTTTATCCACATAGGTGTACCACGTGCCTTCGGGGTAGACCACGATAACCGGGCCTTCGTCGCAGCGATCCAGGCACCCCGCATTATTGATGCGCGCGCGCCCCTCGCCCGACAAACCCAGGGCTTTAATGCGCGCCTTGGCGTAGTCACGCATGTCCTGCGCACCGAAGTTATTGCAGCAGGTGGCGCCACCCTCACGCTGATTGGTGCAGAAAAATACATGATGTTGGTAAAAAGAGTCAGGCATAACGGATTCCTAGCAGTGCGTAGAGTATAGCAGTGGCTCGCCCATTGGATTGTGAGGATAAAGTAACTTAATATCTTTTGACATAAAAATATGTTGTTATGGCCGGTGGTTATGCTGCGGCGCCTCCTTTGGAAAAACGATAAGTAATAAACATGCGCAAACTATCACTCTTAGACCGTTTAATAATCACCGTGGATCAGGGCATCAATACCGTCTTCACCAGACGCGCTGGGCAAGACTACGATTCCCCGAATGTGACACTGCCGGTGAATTTAACTGCACCGGAGCGCGAGCTTTCCGTGCGGCTGATGCGCGTGAACCACGCCGGCGAGGTTGCGGCGCAGGCGCTTTATCGTGGGCACGCCTTAACCGCACACATGCCCGCAGTGCGCGCGCACATGGAGCGGGCGGCGGACGAGGAAAATGACCATTTGGCCTGGTGTGCGTCGCGCATACACGAATTGGGCGGACACACTAGCCTGCTCAATCCGCTATGGTATGCGGGGTCGTTGGCTATTGGCGCTCTGGCCGGTAAGGCCGGTGATAAATGGAGCCTGGGCTTTGTCGCCGAGACCGAACATCAAGTAGTAGCGCATCTCGACGAACATATAGCGCGTCTGCCTGAAGGAGATGCGCCGAGCCGGGTAATTCTCGAAAAGATGCGAGCTGATGAAGCACGGCATGCCAAAGTCGCCATCAAGGCCGGCGCCGCGCCATTGCCCGGACCTGTTAAAAAACTAATGGGGCTGGTATCAAGGATAATGACGCGTACGGCGTATTGGATATAAGACAGATACAGGGTACTGAATGTTGAGCCGGCTCAACTCAGTTTATTCGAAGGCTTGGATACCTTTGGGATATTTCGCCCATGAAAAATATCTCCCATCTCACGTTTCAGACTCTGCTTGATCTTCTTTTTTTCGCCCGTTTCCAGTTCCTTTTTCGCGGTACCGAATAAATAATTGTCAAGGTCGAACTCCTTGAGCAGCATCTTGGTATGAAAGATATTTTCCTGATAGACGTTGACGTCGATCATCTGGTAGCGGTCACGCGTTTCCTTGTCGACGAAGTTCTGGATCGAATTGATCTTGTGGTCGATGAAGTATTTCTTGCCGCTGACATCGCGCGTAAAGCCGCGCACACGGTAATCCATAATGACGATATCGGATTCGAAGCTGTGCACCAGGTAGTTCAACGCGCGTAGCGGTGAAATACGCCCGCAGGTAGACACATCGATGTCGGCGCGGAAAGTGCTGATGCCGTTTTCCGGGTGACTTTCCGGGTAGGTGTGCACGGTGATATGGCTCTTGTCGAGGTGCGCGACCACGGCATTGGGCGCCGCTGATGCGGGATGCGGCATCAACAAGTCGCGCTCCGGCGCTTCCAGTGGGCCCGGAGCCTCCATGTTGTTATACAGCTTATCCGAGGCGACCGGTTCTTCCGAGATCAATATCGTTACGCTCGCGCCGAGCGGATCGTAATCCTGATGCGCGATGTTAAGAATGTTCGCACCGATGATGCGTGAGACCTCGGTGAGGATGTGCGTCAGGCGCTCGGCGTTGTAGGCCTCGTCGATGTATTCGATATACTCACCGCGCTGCTTGGGCGTCAGGGCATAGCAAATATCGTAGATATTGAAGCTCAGCGTCTTGGTCAGGTTGTTAAAACCTTCCAGCTTGAGTTTCTTCAATGGTTTTAGCATGTAACGCCCTCCTCACAACATAAATACATACCTTTAACTCCCGGCTCGCTACACGAGAGTTGTGGTACTAAGGAATCTCTGATTTATACGGAATTATTCCGAGCTTCCTTAAGACAAGTCAGATCGCGGTTTATCCCTCAGGGTAATTATCGCTTATTTCGACGCCAAAAGCGGATGAAAAATGAGCTGCACGGAATTGCCGTCCGGGTCTTCGCAGTAAAAACTGCGTGCCTTATCGCGGTGAGTGCGCGGCGTGGTTTTAATCGATACGCCGGCGTCGCGCAGGAACTCGTGCCAGACATTAACCTCGTCCAGTTCGTTAATAATAAAACCCAGATGATCGAGTCGTTGATGGTTGCCCGGGCTGAAGTCGGCCGGTGCGCGATGCAACGCTAAATTATCACTACCCGAGGTTAGATAAATATTATCGCCATCGGGACGCCACTCAACGCTCATACCCAGGAGATCAACGTAGAAATGCTCGCAGGCCTCGAGGTTGCGTACGGTAAGCGCAATATGACGCATACCACCCGTGGGCTTGGGTCTGGGAATAGGCGCGCTGGACATTACCGGTTAGCTCGCATCGATAATTACGAAATCGTGGGTAATCTCAGCCGTCTTGGCCAGCATGATCGATGCCGAGCAATACTTTTCCGCAGACAATTCCACCGCACGCTTTACGTGTGATTCTTTCAAGCCCTTGCCGCTGACAATGAACTGTACGTGGATTTTAGTGAATACCTTGGGCACACTATCGGCCCGCTCGGCCTGCAATTCGACCACGCAATCATGGATATCCTGGCGCGCCTTTTTTAGAATATCCACAACATCAAATGCCGTGCAGCCACCCATGCCGAGCAATAGCATTTCCATCGGGCGCACACCGAGATTCCGCCCGCCGCTGTCCGGTGGCCCATCCATCACGATGGCATGACCGCTACCGCTCTCGCCGATAAAGGTGGCGTCCTGCACCCACTTGATGCGCGCTTTCATAGGGGCTGACCCATGTTTAAAGTCGGCAAGGCTATCACACAACGGTCATTACTAAAACCGCCCGCATTTTTAACGTAATCCACTACCGGCAATGGGGTGAACCTATGGCATACTGTGTCCGAGTTTCTTAGTCACGCTAATTATCCAAATCTCATGACACACGCCCCCGTCAATCCAAATTCGCTGGCTCGCCTGTTAAATTACTGTGAGCGCAAGCGGTACCCGGCCAAGAGCGTAATCCTCAAGCCCGGCACACCCGCCACTATGCTTTACTATCTCGTGGAAGGTACCGCCTCGGTCAGCGTTGAAAACGCAGAGGGGCGTGAGATCGTGCTGGCTCACTTGAGCGCTGGGGACTTCCTTGGCGAATCAGGGTTGTTTCTCGACCAGAAAATACGCGGTGCCTGGGTGCGTGCGCGTTATAGTTGCGAACTGGCTGAAATCAGCTACCAGCGATTGCGCCACTTGGCGTTGACGGAATTGGCTGTGGAATACGCGGATATTTTATTTATGCTGAGTTCGCAGATGGCGCTGCGTCTGCGTAGCGCGGGCCGCAAGGTGAGTGACCTGGCGTTCCTCGACGTGGGCGGGCGCGTTCTGAATGCGCTGCAGGATATTAGTAAAACATCGGGTGCCATCATACGCGACAACGGCAGGCAAGTGAGCATTACGCATCAGGAGCTGGGCTGCATTGCCGGCTGCTCGCGAGAAATGGTTGGTCGTGTGCTGAAAGACTTGCAAAGACAGAACCTGATTCAGGTTAAGGGCAAGGCCATTGTGGTGGTGGATGGCAGTAGCGGGAACTACGCGGAGCCGTCGGCCGGCCTGATATTTAATCTGGTGTGAAGCTGCGTTTATTTCCCGAATAATCTTGCCAGTTCCACGCCCGGATCGCTGGCCTTCATAAAGGCCTCGCCGACGAGAAAGGCATGCACGCCTTGTGCCTGCATCAGCGCAACGTCTGCGGCAGTGTGAATTCCGCTTTCCGTAACCACGATGCGATTCGCCGGTATATCTTTTAATAAGTCCAGCGTGGTTTTCAGCTGTGTTTCGAAGCTGCGCAGGTCGCGATTATTTATTCCCAGCAGCGGCGTATTGAGTGCCAGTGCGCGTCCGAGTTCTTCAGCGTCATGCACCTCCACCAGCACGTCCATGCCAAGCTGCAGGGCCAGTGCGGAGAGTTCCTGCAGGTGTGCGTCACCCAGGGCCGCGACGATCAGTAAAATGCAATCCGCACCGAGCAAGCGTGCCTCGTAAACCTGGTAGTCATCAATGATGAAGTCCTTGCGCAGTACGGGCAGCGTGCAAGCTGCGCGCGCCTCCTGCAAGTGACGGTCATCGCCTTGGAAAAAATCCCGGTCGGTCAACACGGAAAGACAGCTTGCACCATGACGTTCGTAGGACACTGCAATTGGGCCGGGATGAAAGTCCGTGCGCAACACGCCCCTGCTGGGCGAGGCCTTTTTGATTTCGGCGATGACAGCGGGTTGGTGCGCGTTCACGCGCGTTTCGATAGCGGCGAGAAAATCGCGAGTCGGCGGCGCCGAATCGATGCGCTTGCTGAGTTCGCGCAGGGGGAGCTGTGTACTACGTACGCGAATCTCTTCAACCTTGCGGCCAAGGATCTTTTTGAGAATGTCGGATTGGCTCATAACTGACGACTCATTTTAAAATTAGTGCGTCATTCTGAGTGCATGAGTGCCCGAATAATCTCTGACGACATCAAGAGATTGCTCCCCTTCGTGTGGCTCAGGACTTCGGCTCACTGTACTCCGAATGACAAGGTTAACGGCTTTACGTTGGATTTTAATGAGCGAAGCTTTTAGTGTGTTTTACCAGGGCCGTGAGTTTTTCCCGTGCCGCACCGCTGGCAATAACCTCCAGCGCCTTGGCGATGCCTAGTGCCAGGGTCGATGTAAGCCCGGCGGCGTAAATGGCCGCGCCGGCATTAAGCGCAACAATGTCGCGCGCAGGGCCGGCTTGATTGTCAAGCGCACCGCGCAACAGGGTCAGGCTCTGCTGTGCTCCATCGACGCGAAGTTCGGCAATATCGCTACGTTTCATTCCGAATTCTTCGGGCGTTACCGTGTAACGAATGATGTTGCCATCTTTCAGCTCGGCAATGTTGGTTGGTGCGCCAATACTGATCTCATCCATACCATCTTGCGCATGCACCACGAGCACATGTTGGCTACCCAGACGCGCAAGTACTTCAGCAAGCGGCGCCAGCCACGCGGCACCGAACACACCCAGCACTTGATTAGGTGCGCTCGCCGGATTCGTGAGTGGTCCCAACACATTAAATAATGTGCGCACGCCCATCTCGCGGCGCGGTCCGATGGCGTGTTTCATCGCACCGTGATGGTTGGGCGCAAACAAAAATCCGACACCGATGGTTTCCACGCATTCCGCAACCTGCGCAGGCGTTAAATTCAAATTTATACCCGCCGCTTCCAGTACATCGGCACTGCC
>JBDSMM010000089.1:0-5843 GCA_039915825.1 Gammaproteobacteria bacterium
ATGGGCTGGCGCGGTGTGTTCATGCACTTTCGCGGTTGCAGCGGTGAACCGAATCGGCTGGCGCGTTGTTACCACGCGGGGGAAACTGAAGATTTTGCTGCGCTTGTGGATACATTGCGTCAGCGCGAACCGCATACGCCACTCGCCGCCGTGGGTTTTTCCCTCGGCGGCAATGTGCTGTTGAAATGGTTGGGAGAACTCGGTGAGCGCGCGCCATTGCAAGCTGCGGTGGCGGTGTCTGTTCCGTTTGATTTGGCAAACTCGGTACAACGTATTAATGAGGGCTTTTCGCGCGCTTATCAGCTACGGCTGGTGCGCGGTCTGCGCAAGTCCATACAAGCTAAATTCAACCGCATCGCCGCGCCGCCGAATCTGGGTAATCTGCGCCGCTTGCGCAGCATACGCGAGTACGACGACAATGTTACTGCGCCGCTGCACGGCTTCGCCAACGCCGATGAATATTACTCACGATCAAGCAGCCGCCAATACCTGAAAAATATTCGCATCCCCACGCTGATCTTGCATGCCACAGACGATCCGCTTATGTCCGCGCAGGCGATCCCGCAAACTAATGAGCTCTCATCCAGTACCCGGCTTGAACTCTCCGAACGCGGCGGGCATTTGGGGTTCGTCGGCGGGAAATATCCGTGGCGGCCCGAATATTGGCTGGAGCTGCGTATATCAGAATTTTTGAGTACCACGCTACGCAAGCCTGCGTGAAATTATACCGACGCATGCTATGCTTCCGGTTTAAGGCCTGGGAGAATTCATAGCGAAGTATAGCTATCTATAGCGTCAAAAGTAGCGATTTATGTCGTCGTGTATAATTAACCTTGATAAGCTTTTCCGGTAGCGTTACTGAATGTCTTACTCACCTCACGAGTTCGCAACCGTATGTCTTTTGATTATATCCAGCCGTTCAAACAATTCATTTCGCTGGTCGTGGTACTCGCGCCGCTCGATGTGATTCCGCTTTATCTGTCCCTCACGCAGGGCATGCCCAGCCGCCAGCGCCACCAGGCCCTGCGGCGCATGATTATCGCAGTAGTCCTTACGCTGATCTTCTTCCAGATAACCGGTTTATATCTGTTCACATTGATGGGCGTTACGCTGCCGAGCTTTCAGGTGGCGGGCGGGTTGATCCTCGCCTCGATGGCGTGGTCGATGCTGCACGCCACGCACTCACGCATGCAGACCACACGTACCGAGGGTGAGGAGTCGCATGAACGTGACGATTTCTCCATCGTGCCGCTCGCCATACCGATGCTCGCCGGGCCGGGGGCCATTACCACGGTTATTTTATTTTCCGAACAATATAAAGGTACGGTCGTCGGCCATATTCAGTTAAGCGCCGTCATTCTCGCCGCCGCGCTGACTTTGTATATTTTATTCCGCACCTCCGGCCCGCTATTCGACAAGTTGGGTGTCACCGGCACACGCATCACTACCCGCATCATGGGCATGCTCCTGCTCGCGCTAGCGATGGAATTTATTCTAAGAGGCATCAGCGCCACACTGTTTCCGGCGGACTAATACCAGATTCTCCTATCATTCAATCCGCCGTACATTTAATTACAGCTAAGCAGCGAGAATACCATCGTGATCGAACCCAAAAATGTAGCGCAACGCACCACCCCTGCCAGTGTATGGTCCGACCCACGGCATTTTTTTGCGTTCGGCATGGGTGTGGGTGCACTACCGGTGGCGCCGGGCACATTCGGCACGCTGCTCGCGGTGCCGCTCTATCTGCTGGTGCGCGACCTGCCGCTGCATGTCTATCTCCTGCATACGGCACTGCTCGCCGCGCTGGGCTTCTGGCTGTGCCACGTCACGGCGCGCGATCTGAACGTCGACGACCATCAAGGCATTGTCTGGGATGAGATTGTCGGTTATTTAATTACCATGACGGCGGCACCTGCCGGCTGGTTGTGGATAGTGCTGGGATTTGCCTGGTTTCGCCTGTTCGACATCTGGAAGCCCTGGCCCATCCGTTATGTCGACCGCAACGTCAAGGGCGGGCTCGGTATCATGCTCGATGATATTCTTGCAGGAGTGGCCGCATTTATCGCGTTGCAGGCTTGCGTATGGCTGCTGGCAATGGCAGGGTAACCCGCATTACTCGCCAACTGGCTACGAAATTGCTTGGCGCCAGGCAAGAATAACAGGTAATATTTCATTATCTGCGCTAGCCCTATCGCTAAGATACTCAAGGAAGTAGTAACCTAGGATTCGTTAAGGTGAGCCATCAAGATGAAGTCTCCAACCCTAGATACACCGTCAATTGCCTCTGACAACGCTGCTCCAAAGTTACACAATAAAAATAAAATGCCAGGTGTAACATCGGATGCATCCGACATTATTCGCGATCCCGCGCGGTTGGCGGCTGTCTCACGCACGGGCCTGCTCGATTCCCCTCCCGAAGAGGCGTTCGACCGCTTAGCGCGCCTGGCTGCCAGAACCCTAAACGCCCCCGTGGCAGTAATCTCCATTCTTGACGAAAACCGGCTCTTCCTAAAAAGCCGCATCGGGCTAACTGCGGAAGTGCCCTCTGAGTTGCCATTTACCGAAACATTCTGCCAATACAACGTAACGCTCAACCGTCCGCTGGTAATCAATGATGCCCGCGAACACGAATTGGTCTGCAACCACCCCGCGGTCGCTGCGGGTGCGGTGCGCGGCTATCTGGGCGCGCCGCTCATCAATCCACAAGGACATGGGCTGGGTATCCTCTGCGTTATCGATACCGAGCCGCGTACCTGGACGGACGAACAAATCGCAATACTCACCGACCTGGCCGCTGCGGTTGTCACCAAGATAGAATTACACATGGTAGCGTGCCAGGCCAAGGCCGACCTCACCGAACTGGAACAGACTCAACATGCCTTGCGCACCAGCAACCACCGGCTCGCGCTAGTCTCGGAAACCGCCCATCACCTGCTACTGGAAGACGATGCCCAAACGTTTATCAAGACGTTGTACGAAAAACTTTCCGCTCAATTGGGCTTGGAGGTTTACTTCAATTATCTGATTACTGAAGACGGTTCGTCATTGCGTTTGAACTGTTATGCCGGTGTAAGCGAGGAAGTAGGGCGTAACAGTCAGATCATAGAATTTGGACAAGGCCCTTGCGGCTGGGTGGCGCAGCATCGGCGGCCATTGATTATGCAGAACATACAGGCATCCTCGGACATTAATGCCGAAACGCAGCACAATCTGGGCGTCAAGGCCTACGCCTGTCATCCACTGATGGCGCAAAATGAGCTTGTCGGCACCCTCGCCTTTGGTAGTCGTCGCCGGTCCGTATTCAATCTGGATGAGCTGGCTGTTATAGAAATTGTCTGCAAGCAAGTGTCGGTGGCTATTCAGCGTCAGCGTGCCGACGACAAATTACACCACAGCGAGGAACGCTACCGCCTCCTGTACGAAGACAATCCCTCAATGTATTTCACCCTAAACGCAGAAGGGATCGTGCTTTCGGTCAATCGTTTCGGGACAGAACAATTAGGTTATGGTCAGGATGAATTGGTTGGGCAGCCGGTGTTCATGCTGGTGCATGAAGAAGACAAAAATCAGGTGCAGGAGCAGTTCCGTGCCTATATTGCCCAGCCCTCGCACTTGACTCACTGGGAATTTCGCAAGGTGCGCAAAGACGGTAGCGAGATGTGGGTAAGAGAGGCAGTGCGTAGCGTGAAAAACCCGGATGGCGACACCGTGGTGCTGGTCGTCTGTGATGATATCAGCGACCGCAAACACATTGAGGAACAACTGCGCCACGCGGCATCTCATGACGCACTTACCGGCCTCGCCAACCAGGCCCGCTTCCATCATCTATTGATGCATGCCATCACTAAAGCGCACCGTCACCCAGCCCATTTCTTCGCGGTGTTATTCATCGACCTGGATCGCTTCAAGATCATCAACGACAGCCTCGGGCACATCATCGGAGACCAATTGCTGGTCTCCATTGCTCGCCGCCTGGAAACCTGTGTGCGGCCCGGCGATATTTTAGCGCGCTTCGGCGGCGATGAATTTACTGTCCTGGTGAGCGATATTGCAGATGCCACCGAGGCCGTGCATGTCACCAACCGCATTCAAGCGACCTTTCTCAAGCCCTTTCATTTGTCCAGCGGGCATGAAGTCCACACCAGCGCCAGCATCGGCATTGCGATGAGCACGGCCGGGCTGGAAAAGGCAGAAGATATCCTGCGCGATGCCGACATCGCCATGTATCGCGCCAAATCGCACGGCAAAGGACGCTATCAGCTATTCGAAGGCGGCATGCACACACATGCGCTCAAGCTCTGGGAGCTGGAAAGTGATCTGCGCCGCGCGCTCGAATGCGAAGAACTGCACGTTCATTACCAGCCGATCGTGTGCCTGCACTCCGGCAGGATTACCGGTGTCGAGGCACTTGCACGCTGGCAGCATCCGCAACATGGCTTACTCTACCCGGAAGAATTTATTCCACTTGCCGAAGAAACCGGACTGATCGAAGTGCTGGGGGCAAGGCTCCTGGGTTTGGGCTGTGCGCAGCTCAAAACCTGGCAACGCGCAGGTTTCCCGCACCTGCAACTTTCTGTTAATTTCTCTGCGGTGCAATTTCAAGGTGAGCATCTGCCTGATCTCATCAAAATGGTTTTAGACGAGACCGGGCTCGCGCCAGGAAGTCTCAAACTGGAGATTACCGAGAGCCTGGCGATGAAGGACATCGATTACAGTATCGCCGCCCTAAACGAATTGAGCGCTATGGGTGTGCAAATTTCCATCGATGACTTCGGCACTGGCTATTCGTCGCTTGCCTATCTGCGGCGCTTCCCCATCAACACCATTAAAATCGATCACTCGTTCGTGCGCGACATCACTAGTGATGCGGACGATGCTGCCATCAGCGCGGCGATCATTGCCATGGCGCATAGCCTCAAGCTTGACGTGGTCGCTGAGGGCGTGGAAACCGAGGAACAACTCGACATGCTGCGCGCCCAACGCTGCGATAGCATCCAGGGCTTCTTGTTCAGCCGCGCCTTGTCCGCCGATATGTTCACCGATTTTTTACGGGAAGGCCGGTGTCTGCCTCCCTTCCCTGGCAAGACAGACGCTTTGAGATTTGACGAGTTATCCGAGCCACGCTGGCGAAATAAGCCGCCCAACCACTAAAATAGTCCCAAGGGTATTTCACCGCTCTAGCCAGAATTCACTCACTTGCCGCCTCGCCACATAAAGTTAGATAAAACGCATCGATAAATCTATCGATTCGATATTCTTCGTCAGATCTCCAACGGAAATATAGGTCACTCCGGTCTGCGCCACGGCGCGAATATTTTCGAGCGTAATGCCGCCGGAGGCTTCGAGTTCGGCATTCCCGTAGTTTTTCGCCATGTTCACTGCTGCTACCAATTCATCCATACTGAAATTGTCGAGCAATAAGCGTAACGCCCCCGCCGCCAGCGCCTCGCTCACTTCATGCAGATTTTCAACCTCCACTTCGAGCAGGATATCGGTCCGCTTGAGTGCTAGGGCAGCCTGTACTGCTGCCGTAATGGAACCTGCCGCACGTATGTGGTTTTCCTTGATCAGGATGCCGTCGTACAAACCCCGGCGATGATTGTGACAGCCGCCACAGACAACGGCATATTTTTGCGCGGCGCGCAGGCCCGGCAATGTCTTGCGCGTATCGAGTATCTTCACGCCCGTGGCTTCAACAGCATCGGCATAGCGGCGCGCCAGCGTGGCTGTGCCGGAGAGCGTTTGCAGAAAATTGAGCGCGGTGCGCTCGCCGCTGAGCAGTGCGCGTGCCGGGCCGCGCAACGTGCACAACACCTGGTTTTCAGTGATGCGGTCGGCAT
>JBDSMM010000121.1:0-4284 GCA_039915825.1 Gammaproteobacteria bacterium
AATTGGCCGAGCAGTCAAAGGCCGCACTGGAAAAATCCGGCCGCTTCAAACAACCTATAGTGACGGAAATCGCCCCAGCACCGCAGTTTTACCGGGCTGAAGAATATCACCAGGACTTCCACAATAAAAATCCTTTGCGCTATAACTTCTATCGCTACAACTGTGGCCGCGATGCGCGCTTGGAAAATTTGGGGAAAGGCGGATAAATGACGATCCTGATCAAACCTGAAACTCGCGCACATAGTTGCGCAAATCTCTAGGTGCATAAGTCGGATATTGTTCCGCATAACGTAGCGCACTATACAGTTGGCTGATTGAATAAATCTGCGCTGCGCGTTGGGGCAAAAGCCCGGCGGCGCGTATCGCGAAATCCTGGGGCCCTTCGGTAGTTGCGCGTACGATGCCTCGCCGGCCAAGCTTGGCGCAGAAGCGCTGGTAGAGGGCGCTGGTCGCGTCTTTCGGGATGCGGCGGCGTAGCCGGAAATAAGTGGAAAAAAGTAACAGCAGCACTATAAGCGCGATGCTTAACGTCAAGGCAAGCGCGAGGGAGCCGTAGGTTAATTTATCGAGACCCAGATTTGCGAGCAGTTGAGTCTGGCGCGTCGGGCCGTAGCCCAACACCCATTGCGCCCATTGGTAGTTCGCCGTATCCCAGCCGAAACGCAGTTGTAGCAAGGCCTTGCCGAACCAACCTTGCCGTCCTTCGGTAAAAAAGTTTTCCGGCCCGGCAAGATCATTCAGCATTGCACCGCCGCGCTCGACACGTTGCGGGGCGACTGCGGCGGTGGGATCAACACGTACCCATCCACGATTTTTTAGCCAGACTTCGGTCCAGGCATGGGCATCGGATTGGCGCACGATTAAATAATCGCCGAGCGTATTCAGCTCACCCCCCTGATAGCCAGTCACCACTCGCGCGGGAATACCGGCGGCGCGCATCATCGTGGTGAACGCCGCAGAGTAGTGTTCACAAAAACCGCTTCGCGTTTCGAACAGAAATTCGTCGACCGGATTACCACGCGGGCCGGTGTCGAGTTGTGGCGGATTCAGCGTGTAGAAAAATGGCTGTTTGCGAAAATAATTGAGCGCGCTGGTTACGATCTGCGCATCATGGCTAGCTGCGGCGCGCCAGGATTTTGCCAGCGCGTAACTTTGGGGGTTGGCATTGCGCGGTAATTGCAGTGCGCGCCGACGTTCTGCTAGGGAAAGTGTGCCGGTCTGATATTGCGGATACGAACTCACCGCATAGCGCACACGGTTTTCAACGGGCGCATTGGAAAGCAATTGGAAATCACCGGTAAGGTATCCGATGGAAGGAATGCGGGTGGGCAAGTCCAAGGCGAATAGCCATTTTTTCTGATGAGGTTCGAGCGTAACGACATACTGGAGCGGCTGCCCGAATACGTTAAGCTCCGCTGGGGTGCCCGGTGAGCCCCGGAATCCAGACGACCAGTTACGCCCATCGGTGAACCATAATACCGGCCCGCGCCAATATCGCTCGGCTGGCTCAGGTAATCTGCCGGTAAAGGCGGCGCGAAAGGCGACGGCTTGCGATTGCGCCAGCGAACCAATATTGCCGGGCGTCATCTCGTCGCTAAGCCCGGTGCGGGCACTGTGCGCATCGTGTGGCAACGCCCACAATGAGCCGCTCACGCGCGGAAATAAAATGAACAGCACGAGCATGAAGGGCAGCGCCTGCAACAGCAGCTTGCCCGCGAGGCGCAAATTGAGGCTCGGCAAGTGCATACCGGCAAGCCGGTTCAGGTGAATGAGCGCGCCCGTTAACACCCACACCGCAATAATTGTGTACAGGGCAATGGGGATCGACTGCGTGTATAGAAAGCTGGTAATGCAAAGAAAATAACCAAGCATGACAAGCACCGCACAATCGCGTTGCGTGCGGGTTTCGAGCAGTTTCAGGGCCATCATGACGGTGAGCAGCGCCACGCCCGCGTCGCGCCCGAGCACCGTGCCGAATTTAAGATACACCGTGCCGAAGCTCAGTAGCGCAAGGGAAAGGTAAAGCCATTTAGGCGGCAATGCCCAACCGCGCTGAGCAATCAATAGCCGCCAGATTCCCAACGCGAGACTAAACAGCGACAACCAAATCGGCAGATTCAATAGTTGCGGGGCAACCGCTAGCGCCAGCGCGCCGCCGACCCACAACATTGACTTGTTGTGTGGCAGTGCAGTCTGAACCAATAGTGGATAGGCGGGTAGTATGTGCACTGCTTACGCTCGGGTCGGCAAGCGAAACAAGGCGAGTGCGCCAAGACACGCATGCTTGTGCGCATCGCCACTTCCCGGACGAACGATCCTGCCCGGCAGGCGTAGCCCGAAGTGATGTCCGGTGGTATCGGCAGTCAGCACCAGCCGACAGAGCTGACTGAGGCGCGCCTCATCATCGAGGCCGGGAAATTGCTGCCAGTCCAGCCACAGCATGCCTGCCTCGGCCCCGGAAAACTCTTTGATCAGCAGCCCTTGACCGCGCGCGGCGGCCTTCCAGTTCACCCGCGCAAGGTTGTCGCCAGCGCGATAATGGCGTTGTCCGGAGAAGTCCTCATCACCTATACCTTGAGTGTATTGGCCTTTGTCACCCGGCGGCGGCGGCAGTTCGCGTTCCCCGCGTGGCGTGGGATAGACGAGACAGTGCGCCTCCACGCCCAGGTGCGTCCACGCGCAGAACAGACCCAAGGGAAAGCGCGTGGAGAGGGTGAGCCGCTCGATTTTCATAATGCCGCGTTGCGCAGCCTGTTGAGCAAGCGGCACCGGGGTTAAATTTCTTGCCGCAACGTGCGCGAATACCGGTTGCTGGTGCCTGACCTGAAGAATAACGGCGTGACGCGCGAGGGCCCCGGAGTTTTTGATAATGACCGTAAACACGGCATCCGCGCCGGCAAACACGGGCATGACCTTGCCGATACTAAGTTCCAAGTGTGCCAGATTACGATAGGTATGCAGAATCGCCATAAAGCCCAAACCCGCGAGCAGGAAGGTTAAGGCAAAGCCCATGCTGTTGTTGTAGTTGAGCGAGCCGAGCAACATGGTCAGCAGGATGGCGGAAAATACCATGCCATGACGGGTCGGTAATATGAAGATGCGCGGCCGTTTGAGTGTGACCGGCTTGGCACGAGCCGCCGGGTCATTACGGCGTCGTTGCGGGGGTTGGCGGCCCGCTAGACGGTAAACAGGCGCCAGCCAGGCGGGGCGCATTTCAAGGAATCGGCACGGCGCTTAACAAATGCACCACGGGCTCGTGCGGCGGATTGCCTGGTCCGCCACTACGGCCGTGTTGCGATTCGTTGTATTCGCTGCCGCGTAAACGATGGCTTGCCACGCTCGGCAGCACCGCCTGAATATCTTCCGGCAACACATGGCTGCGGCCCTCCATCCAGGCCCAGGCCTGCGCAGCGTGTAATAGTGCAAGCCCAGCGCGTGGCGACAGGCCAGTGAGGTAATGCGCAGAGTTACGCGAAAAATCGAGCAGTGCCTGCACATAATCGAGCGCCGCCGCCGCCACATGAACCTGCCGCACCTGAATTTGAATGTCGCCTAACTCAGCGGAACTTAGCAAGGGTTCAAGCGCGGCGATTAACGTACGCCGGTCGCCGCCCTGCAACAAGGTGCGCTCGGCGCGGGCATCTGGATAGCCGAGCGTAATGCGCATCAAAAAACGGTCGAGCTGGGACTCGGGCAGTGGAAAGGTGCCGGTCTGGTGGCTGGGGTTCTGCGTGGCAATTACAAAAAACGGCGCGGGCAACGCGCGCGTCTCACCTTCAATAGTGACCTGACCCTCTTCCATCGCCTCCAGCAATGCGCTTTGTGTCTTGGGTGTGGCGCGATTGATCTCGTCGGCGAGGATTACATGGGCGAAGATCGGGCCGGCATGAAAGTCGAACCTGCCGCTCGCGGGCTCGTAGATCGACACGCCCAGTATGTCGGCGGGCAGCATGTCACTGGTAAACTGAATGCGGTTGAACTTCAGGCCCAGCACGGCAGCCAGCACATGCGCCAGAGTAGTTTTGCCCACGCCGGGCAAATCTTCTATCAGCAAATGCCCACGGGCAATGATGCAGGCCAAGGCCAAGCGAATTTCCCGCTCCTTGCCCAGAATTATTCCTGAGCAACAGGCCAGTACCTTGTCCAGCAGCGGTTGCATAGGCAGTTCTTTATTCACGGGAGATAACATAATGAACTCTCAATACTCACATTAAGATAGAGCAGGCGCCCGATAGGGTTGGGCTATAGGACCCCGCACTATTAAATTAAACAAACCGAACCTGC
>JBDSMM010000032.1:0-5470 GCA_039915825.1 Gammaproteobacteria bacterium
GGACAAGATTGATCTACGTCTTGCGCCGGCCATGGAAACCCTCGACAAGCTGTTGCAAGACGGTCAGGCGGGCACATTCGATTTTGCCTTTATCGACGCAGACAAAGTAGGTTATGACGATTATTACGAACGTACTCTGCAATTGATGCGTCCGGGTGGCTTGATCACATTGGATAATATGCTGCGCGGTGGACGCGTCATCAATCCGAAAGAGCAAGGCGAAGACACGTGCGCAATCCGCGCTATCAACGCCAAACTCCATCATGATAAACGCATTTCATTAGCCCTGCTCCCCGTTGCCGATGGACTGACGCTCGCTCTCAAACTCTGACAGTAACGTGTGCTTCGCCGAATCTTCCGCCTATGACTCCCGCTAATCGCCACCTGAGTCTGCTCGTGCCTGCCCTGTTCACCTGCCCGTTAGATACAGGCACGGAACACTCATTAAAGGTAACGGATCTTGAGAAACTGCTCGCCCGCTCCAGACGCGGTAGTTGTGCTGTAAATCGGGAGGCGCTCCTGTTCGATCTGTTTGGTTTCGAATTCACAGCGGATCATAATTTACCTATTGCCCCGGTGACGCATGCGTTGGACACCGGGGAAAACAGCGATGCCTGGTGGCTACGTGCCGATCCGGTTTATATGCGCGCCGATAGCGATCGCGTGATAATGATGGGAAATGATTTTTTAGATATTACAAGCCAGGAGGCGGTCGCACTTGGTAAAGAACTTGATCCGTTGTTTCAGTCTCAGGGATTGCAACTTAGCGTACCCGACCCGAGACGTTGGTATCTGCGCCTGACCGATGACCCGAATATTTTCTGGCCTGCCTTGAGTGATGTGCGTGGCCATGATATTCATCAATATTTACCGCTCGATATGAACAGTGGAAAAAATGCCAAACTCTGGCGACGCATCCTCAACGAGTCGCAAATGATCCTGCATGACAGCCCCGTCAATCACGCGCGGGAGGCCAGAGGCGAGCTTCCTGTCAACAGCCTTTGGTTTTGGGGCGGCGGGACACTACCGCAGATTCCGCTTAATCAATTTGTACAGGTGTGCAGCAACGATGCGTTAGTTTTGGGGCTGGCTAAACTCGCCGACACTGCGCGTACCGCAATTCCTGTTAATGGCACCGCCTGGCTTGCCCAGTCAATCCCAATGGGCAAACATCTCGTTGTGGTCGAGGCCGTATCTGACGGTGTGTCGATATCAAGCAATAGCTCTGCACAAAAAGCTAAGCTCGAGGCACTTAATCGTGATTGGTTCTTGCCGCTGCTGGCCGCCCTCAAGTCGCACCAACTGGCAAGTCTGCATCTGTACACCGGTAATGGCGCGGTGTTCCATGCAACAGCGGCATCTATAACACGGTGGTGGAAACGCACGCGCAGTCTGGCCTTCTACCAAGCACAGTCCGAAAATCCGGGTATAGCATCGTCTGCGCAAGCGCCGGGGGGCGTAGGCGGGTGAGAATTGTCCAGCGCAGTTACAGTGTTTCTGCGCAGGATTCTTTGCCTGAACACATTCATCGGGTAATGAGGCGCGTCTACGCGGGGCGCAACATCCGTTCTGCGCATGAACTGAACCATGACCTGGAACACCTACTACCGCTTACCCATCTCGCGGGCTTGGCGCAGGCAGTTGATCTACTCAGTGCCACACTGCACAAGCACAAGCGCATCCTGATTGTCGCCGACTTCGATGCCGATGGTGCGACCGCATGTGCACTGGCCGTGCGCGGTCTCAGGCTGCTAGGTGCAGCCGATGTACGTTATGTCGTTCCGAATCGCTTCGAGTTCGGCTATGGCCTTACGCCGGAGATCGTAGCGGTGGCTGCACAGCAAACACCTGATCTGATTATCACGGTGGATAATGGCATCTCCAGCATCGAAGGCGTGCGCGCCGCCCGGCAGTTGGGCATGCAGGTGCTGATCACCGATCATCATTTGCCGGGTGCAGTACTGCCGCTGGCCGATGCGATCGTCAACCCGAATCAACCCGGCGATGAATTTCCCAGTAAAAATCTGGCCGGCGTCGGCGTTATCTTTTACGTGATGTTG
This sequence comes from Gammaproteobacteria bacterium, assembly GCA_039915825.1. GTDB lineage: Bacteria > Pseudomonadota > Gammaproteobacteria > SURF-13 > SURF-13 > JBDSTW01. Next base: position 2,061 of record JBDSMM010000032.1, read on the forward strand.
GCGTTGCGCGCGAAACTGCGCGAGAACGGCTGGTTTGCCCTTAATAACATCAGCGAACCGAACCTGGGGCAACTGCTTGATCTTGTCGCACTGGGCACGGTAGCCGATGTTGTGCCTCTGGATCATAACAATCGCATCCTCGTCGCTCAGGGTCTGGCACGCATCCGCCAGAACCGTTGCAATGCCGGCATCCGCGCGCTGATCGCGGTTGCGGGCCGGCAGCAAGGGGGCATTTCGGCCTCGGACCTTGGTTTTGCGGTGGCGCCACGCCTCAACGCGGCAGGACGTCTTGAGGATATGTCGCTGGGGATAGAATGCCTGTTATGCGACGACGATACGGCCGCTCTGGCGTACGCCTGCCGCCTTAACGAGCTCAATCATGAACGACGTACCATCGAAACCGGTATGCAGGAACAGGCGCTATCCGCGCTCGCCGCGATGAAGCTTGATGTCGATAATCTGCCCAGTGGTTTATGTCTGTTCAACCCGACTTGGCATCAGGGCGTGATCGGCATTCTGGCCTCGCGCATCAAGGATCGCCTGCACCGCCCGGTCATTGCCTTTGCACAGACCGGCGAGGATGAGCTTAAGGGTTCGGCGCGCTCCGTGCCCGGTTTGCACATTCGCGATGCCCTGGATGCGATAGCAGCCCGTCATGAAGGTTTGCTGAGTAAATTTGGCGGTCATGCGATGGCGGCCGGGCTGTCCCTCAAACTTGCCGACTTTGAGACCTTCAGTGCGGCATTCAATGCTGAAGTGCGCCGCCATCTTTCCGAGTCGCAACTGCAGGGCTTACTGGAGAGCGATGGCGTGCTGGCGGCAAGCGAAATAGGCCTGGAACTAGCCGAGGTCATTCGTGCTGCCGGGCCTTGGGGGCAAGGCTTTCCCGAGCCCGTCTTTAATGGCACCTTCGAGATCGCCAGTGCGCGCGTGGTAGGTGTTAAGCATTTGAAGTTATTGCTGCGACCCGCCGGTAGCCCTAGGTTGTGCGATGCTATCGCATTTAATGTGGACAGCGCTGTTTTATCCGCGCTGACACAGAAAGAACCCACCGCCAAGCCGCAACATACCGGACAAGCCAGTGGAGTCAGCACCGTGCATATTGCTTACAAGCTTGATGTCAACGAGTACCGCGGCGAACGTACTGTTCAATTGCTGGTGCAGCAGATGGACTGTGTAAGCAGTCTGGAGAGAAATGGCCTGGGCGAATAACCCAGGCCGAGGTGTAGCGCTTTTAGAATTTGGCCTGAAAAGTCAAAGCTTTTACAACTTCAATTTAGGCGAGTTTGGTTCGGACTCGTTGGTTAACGGTTGCGTCGGCGCAAATGTCGCGCGCACCTTGGTTGCAGTCATGTTGTAGGAATTCTCAATCGTGGCTTCAGCGTCGATATCCACATTCGCCAAGACATCCGATATCGCGTCGCTCGTTGTTGCCAAGGCAAGCTTGTGAGTTCCGAGCAACTTGGCGAACCAGTTCTTGATACGGTTGGAATCCGCCGAAACCGTTCCCCGCGCATTGGCATCCAGCAGGACGATGATCAGCGGTTGATCGACAACCTTGGTCTGCATAACGAGGCAGTGGCCAGCGGGGATGATGTAGCCCGTTTTACTCAAGCCAATCTCCCATTTTTTGTCCTTGAACAAAGGATTGCTGTTTTTATATTTGAGGATCGCACCTTGCTCAAGATCGTAGCTGGAATCAGTGGTAATTTCGCGGATCAGCGTATATTCAAAACCGGCCTGCACCAGCCTAACCAAGTCGCGCGCAGTGGACACGTTGCCGCTGTCAAGGCCGGTGGAATCCTGGAAGTGCGTATTTTTCATGCCCAAGGCCTTGGCCTTTTTATTCATGGCGTTAATAAATACCATGCGGCCGCCGGGATAACTGCGCGACAAGGCGGAGGCTGCACGATTTTCCGAAGACATGAGGGCAATCTGCAGAAGCTCGCGCCGCGTATGTTTGGGTCCTATTTTTAATCTTGAATGTGATTTGCGCAACGTATCGATATCGTCACGGGTGATGGCAATTTTTTCATCCATCGGCAAATCTGCGTCCAGTGTTACAATCGCCGTCATCAATTTGGTGATCGAAGCGATGGGTTTCTGAGCATCTGCGTTCTTATCGTAGAGAACTTTCCCGCTGGATTGATCAACCACAATCGCCTGATTGGAATACAGGGTTAGCGCTTGGTAATCTTTCTGGACCGGAGCGGCAACTGTCACCGGAACATGGATCGCAGCTAATGCTGAAACTATAAGGACGAACCCTGTACAACTTATAATTTTCTTGGCCATATAACCTTCACAGAAGAGGGATTAATGTATGTCCTGATTATTTCCCACTTCCTGTCCCTTAGAAGTAGTTACTAGTATTAATCTTATTTTCTGTTAGATACTTATAAACACTTTATACCGCATTGGTTTAAGTAACTATTTACCCGTAATTGCAAATATAGTCAAGTAGCTCATGCACTTCAATATCAAATTCCGTATCGGCCGGAACCTTGAAACTCTGTGCCGCTTTATATTCGGTCCAGGCTCCCGCTCCGTTTAGCCTTACTTTACAACGACCTTGCATAATATCAATTTGCTCCGGTGCTTGCGCGTTAAAGTTATATTTTCCCGGCAACATGACGCCCAAGGTCTTTTTTTCTCCCTTGGCGGTGGTGACGGTGCGGCTGGTTACCTTGCCATCAGAGTAAATATTGGCCTTTTTCGCCACTTCAACGTTTTTAAAATTCATGTCGGTCATGTTATATCGTTACCCAAGCGGTATTTCGAAGGCGCAATAATAGCACTAATAGGTAATTACGTGCATGACTCGTGCCGAAATTCTGCTACGACAATCTAATACTTAAAACCCCATGTGTTGCCCTTGTCATGATGCGTGGAATGCCTGAACGATAGATTCCATACGGGAGCGGTTAACACCAAAGTCGTAGTAGCCGACGCGCGCGCCGGATCTGAAATGAATAGTGGAATCATTGGAATCGAACAGGAATTCGACATCGTCGATAAAGCCCATGAAACGCGATCGAACCTCCACGGAAAGATAACCGGGGGTATCTATTTTAATGGTGGCGCGCGGCAAGCCCTTGATTATGTCGCGCAGGCGTTCCTGAGCAGCCTGTGCGCTCCCCTTGTAGCGGATCGGCGCCATGCGTCGTTCCGGCCTTTGCGTCATGGTTGAGACACAGCGCGGGGCATCAGGACAAGCTGCCAAGGCAGCCGGCGCTGGAGCAGTATTCATCTTTGCATCGGCCTTATCTAAAGGTGCGGCGAAAAGAATTATGAAAATAGCAAAGGCAGGATAGCCGAACGCCAGTCTCGGTCTCAAGCCATCCATTTTATTTTTTATTTCTGCCCTTTGCCGCAATGCGCATACGCAGCGCATTCAATTTAATAAAGCC
>JBDSMM010000112.1:0-26423 GCA_039915825.1 Gammaproteobacteria bacterium
TGGGTGCTGGCCTTTCCCAGGCTGATGCGCAGCACATTGCGCAGTAACCGGGGCGCTACGTCCATGGCAAGCAGCACATGGCTCGGCACCAAACTGCCGCTTGTGCACGCGGATGCGGTGGAAACCATAATGCCGACCTGATCCAGATTCATTAACAGCGTTTCGCCGGCAAACTCGGGCAGGCTCACCAGGACGGTGTTAGGCAAGCGTTGTGCGGCTTCCGAAAATATTACCGCACCGGGCAGGCGGCGCAAACCCTGCTCCAAATAATGGCACAATTCGCGCCAGTGCTCGCGGCGTGTGTCCAGTTCCTGTTGAGCTAATACCGCCGCTGCACCGAACCCCACGATGGCGGCAACATTCTCGGTACCGGCGCGTCGACCGTGTTCATGTCCGCCGCCGTGTAACAGGGGTGCAAGCACCGCCCTTGTATCAGCAACCAGCGCGCCGATACCCTTGGGCCCGTAAATTTTGTGCGCGGACAAGCTCATCAGGTGCGCCCCGCTTGCGGCGAAGTCAATCCTTAGCTTACCGAGCGCCTGCACGGCATCGGTATGCATCAGTGCCTTGGTCTCGCGCACCAAAGCGACCACGCCCGGAAGGTCCTGGATAACCCCTGTTTCATTGTTGGCCAGCATCACGGATACCAAACGGGTTTCTGGACACAAGGCTCGTCTCACCGCATCCAGCGAGATGCTGCCCTGCGCATCTACAGCCATAGTGTCCACCGAGTAACCTTGGCGCATAAGAGCTGCAGCAGGCCCGCGCAAAGAAGCGTGTTCGATGGCGCTCACGGCAAGGCGCCCGCAAGGGAGATTAGTAAGCACGCCCTTGAGGGCTAAATTATTTGCCTCGGTGCCGCCGCTGGTAAAAATAATCTGATCAGAAGCGGCATTGACCAGCGCGGCAACCTGCTCGCGCGCTGTCTCGACAGCGCGCCGCGCCGCACGTCCAAGCTGATGGGTACTTGAGGGATTGCCATACTGGCTGCGCAGAAAGGGCAGCATCGTTTCCAGCACGTGCTCGTCAAGCGGCGTGGTGGAATTGTGATCGAGGTAAATCGACATCGGCCGTGCGCCTAAAAGCCAACGACGTCCTTCGTAGCAACGGGGTTTTCCGAAACCTGAGGATAAAAATGGATGCACTCTGTCTGACGCGCCGCAACATCTCTGACATCGCGCTTTTCCACCAGCTTGGCGAGCGTAATCGAGTTTAAAAACTCGTGAATCTGATCGTTGAGATCGGACCATAAATCGTGCGTTAAACAACGCTCTTCACCCTGGCAATTCATCTTGCCACCGCAACGTGTCGCATCAACCTTTTCATCCACGGCGCGGATCACGTCGGCAATGGAAATTTCCGCCGTAACCCGACCCAAACGATAACCGCCGCCGGGGCCGCGTGCGCTATCTACCAGGCCTTGCTTACGCAACCGCGCGAATAATTGTTCCAGATAGGAAAGTGAAATGCCTTGGCGCTGCGCAATGTCAGCCAAGGCCACCGGATTTTGCGTGTGGTGCAAGGCCAGGTCCAGCATCGCGGTTACCGCATAGCGGCCTTTTGTGGTCAATCTCATGGTGCAACCCTCAAACCAAACCGGTCGTGTATCCGATATTCTGCCTTGGCGTTATGCAACGTTTTGACTTTAGGAATCTCTGATTTATTCAGAGATTCCTGTGGCCACCATTAGTTCTTGCGCGCATAGGGAGCCGCGCTTTCTCGCGCCAGTTCAGCGCCTGGCTCTGCTACTTTGGCCGGGTCTTGTGCTGTCGATTGAATCTCGCACGAATCCAGGGCCGGAAGTTTGATGTCGCCGATCTCGGCGCCCAGCGTTTTTAACGCATCACACATCATCTCGACCTTGGTGTCCATAACATGGATGTGATCGAGCAGACAGTTGATGGCGTTGGCCACCGGATCCGGCATGTCCTGCGTGGTGCCGTAGGCATCAAAACCGATCTTGCGGGCGATGGCATCGCGTTGTTGTTCATGCTGGGTGTTCGGCGCATTCACCACCCGCCCCGGTATACCGACGACGGTTGCGCCGGGCATCACATCCTTATTGACAACAGCGTTGGACCCGATGCGCGCCCCAGCACCTATCATGATAGGGCCTAGAACCGTGGCGCCTGCCCCCACCACGACGTCACTACTGAGCGTGGGATGGCGCTTGCCCTTCTGCCAGCTCGTGCCGCCCAGCGTAACGCCATGATAGAGTGTGCAATCGTCGCCGATCTCAGCCGTTTCGCCAATGACAACGCCCATCCCGTGATCGATGAAAAACCGTCGGCCGATGCGTGCGCCGGGGTGAATTTCGATGCCGGTCAACCAGCGCGATAGCGCAGAAATTATCCGCGCCAACCACTTCCAGTTGGCATTCCAGAGGCGATGGCTGGCCCGATGAAACAGCATCGCGTGCAGGCCGGGATAGGTCGTCAATACCTCAAAACCGGTGCGGGCCGCAGGGTCGCGTTCAAAGACGCAGCGAATATCTTCTTTCAGCCGCTCGAACATGGCGTTTCTTATACCTGACTAATTTAATCAACAATAGACGATTTGTAGACGGTGCGCAAGCCAGAGCTTAATCACCATCAAGGTATGCGGCCAGGTCATGCTCATTAATATTAGGCAGATTTTTGCTGATTGTCTTTGTCAGCATAGTTGCGGTATTGACATCCAAGGCCTCGCGCAGTTTACCCAGAAAACCGGGGTCCGCGATAAGAATGAGGTCTGCGTAGGCATGGTCGACGCGGCCTTTATTGAGAAGGTCGGCCAGACGGTGGGCAAACTGCTCCGCCAGATGCTCGGTCGGCTCCTGTTCGCTGCCCGTTGTGTGCCGGCCGGCACCGAATCGGTCAAAAGTCCGGGTCGGTTTATCGGTACCGATATCGCTGTTTTTAAGGCGGCCTTGCGGGTGCGGAATATCCTGTACCAACTTCAAGTCTTTGCCCGTTCGTTCGAACAGGCTTGCCCCACTGCGGTTTGCCACCAAAATCCATGTCGTTTCCATAGTCATTCTCTCTCGTCTGTTATCAATGGTATTGAGCCTGCAATCAGGTAAAATTTCACTGCGTAAGGATTCCCTGCAAAACAAGACTAAGAACTTTTACCCTGCGCGGCGGCTAAAATTCCCCGCAGTATGTTCACTTCCATCTTTTCCAGATGGGCGCGATTGAACAAGCGACGCAGACGACGCATAAGTTGACGCGGGTTCGCTGGATCGAGAAATTCTATGTCGATCAAGGCCTGATGCAGGTGAGTATATAGCAGCTCGAGTTCTTCCGCCGTGGCAAGTTCTTCCAGCTTCCGCGCCTGCCCGACAGGGGCTTGGTCTAGATGAGCCAGGAAAATCTCGTAGGCCAGCACTTGCACGGCAGCAGCTATATTGAGCGAGCTGAACTCGGGATTGCTCGGAATATGCACAAGGTAATTACAACGTTCGAGTTCCACATTGGTTAGTCCTGAATGTTCGCGACCGATCAGCAGAGCCAGCGGCGCCTTGTCACTCTCGGCAACTGCCAACCGAGCACACTCGCGTGGATTAAGCTGCGGCCACGAAATCGTACGCAGGCGCGCACTCGCGCCGAATACGGTGCTACACCCGGTAAGGGCCTCATCCACCGAAGCGCAAATTTGCGTGGCAGCAAGCACATCGTCGGCGCCGGAAGCCCGCGCCGTGGCCTCCGCGCTTGGGTATACCCTGGGGTTCACCAGATAAAGATGATGCAGGCCCATGTTCTTCATCGCGCGCGCCACGGCACCGATATTGCCCGGATGGGAGGTTTCGACGAGCACGATGCGGATACGGGATAAGGGCATTTTCAGTAGGTCCGTAATGCGCTGCAAGTTATCAGAAGAACCCCAGCAGCTTATTTATTTTTACGCCATGGCAGTATGTTTGTTATTCTTGCACGCTATCCCTTGCCAGTTGATCCTTAATAATGCATCCCATGCTCAACATCGCGGTGCGCGCAGCGCGCAGCGCCGGTAATATTATTGCACGCGCAGCCGATCGTGTGGACAGCTTTACCGTTACGCTTAAAGCTCAGAACGATTTCGTCAGCGAGGTCGACCACCAAGCCGAGCGCGAAATCATCAAGGTCATCCGCAAGGCTTACCCGCATCATGGCATACTCGCCGAAGAAAGCGGTGCCCAGACGGGAGATGATTACCTGTGGGTGATCGACCCGCTCGACGGTACCACGAATTTTCTGCACGGCTTTCCGCAATTCTCGGTGTCGATTGCACTCAAGCACAAAGGCCAGCTTGAACAGGCAGTCGTGTACGACCCGCTACGGCAGGAACTTTTTACCGCTACGCGTGGAGCCGGGGCACAACTTAACGAACGCCGCCTCCGGGTTACCAAAATCAAGGGCTTGGAAGGCGCATTGCTCGGCACCGGCTTTCCTTTCAAACAGCAACAGCACCTCGAAACTTATCTGAATACCTTCAGGTCACTATTTCCGATGACCTCAGGCATACGCCGCGCCGGCTCCGCCGCGCTTGACCTTGCCTATGTCGCCGCCGGCCGGCTCGATGGTTTCTGGGAGATCGGCCTTAGCGAATGGGACATGGCCGCAGGTGCCTTGCTGGTGCAGGAAGCGGGCGGTATTGTTGGGGATTTCAGCGGTGGCGATGAGTTTTTAGCTACGGGGAACCTCATCACCGGCAATCCGCGTGTATTCAAGGCCATGGTCGAAAATATCGCGCCGCATCTCACTCCTGGCCTTAAGAAATAACGAAAAAATAGTCCGGAAAACATGCATTTTATGCGATAATAACGGTCTGATCTTTAACGAGATAGCGAGGCTAAATGAATGGATGATAACAAAAAAAAGGCGTTGACTGCCGCACTGAGTCAGATTGAAAAGCAATTCGGCAAGGGCGCCATTATGCGCATGGGCGATGGCGATGTAATACGCGATGTCGACGCAGTCTCCACCGGTTCGCTGGGCTTGGACATTGCGCTTGGCATCGGCGGCCTGCCACGCGGGCGTGTCGTCGAAATCTACGGGCCGGAATCCTCGGGTAAAACCACACTCACCCTACAGGTAATCGCCGAGATGCAGAAGCTGGGGGGCACGGCAGCGTTTGTGGATGCCGAGCACGCGCTCGATCCGCAATATGCGCAGAAACTCGGCGTCAATGTCGATGATTTACTGGTATCACAGCCCGACACCGGCGAGCAGGCGCTCGAAATTACTGACATGCTGGTGCGTTCAAGCGCCGTCGATGTGGTGGTTATCGACTCGGTCGCCGCTTTGACCCCGCGCGCCGAGATCGAAGGCGAAATGGGCGACTCGCACATGGGTTTGCAGGCGCGCCTGATGTCACAGGCCTTGCGCAAACTTACCGGCAACATCAAGCGTTCTAACACGCTGGTCATTTTCATCAACCAGATTCGCATGAAGATCGGCGTGATGTTTGGCAGCCCTGAGACGACTACAGGTGGAAATGCACTCAAGTTTTACGCGTCGGTACGGTTGGATATTCGTCGCATTACCTCGATCAAGAAAGGCGATGAGATCATCGGTAGCGAAACGCGTGTGAAGGTCGTGAAAAACAAGGTGGCTCCGCCGTTTAAACAGGCAGAGTTCGACATCCTCTATGGCGAAGGCATCTCGCGTGAAGGCGAGATCATCGAAATCGGCGCGCGCGAAGGCTTCATCGAAAAATCCGGTGCATGGTACAGCTACGGCGGAAATCGTATCGGCCAGGGCAAGGACAATGTGCGCGCTTACCTGAAGGAACATCCGGATATGGCGCGTGAAATCGAAGACAAAATACGCGCCAAGCTGCTAGTCAAGATTATCAAGTCGGAGCCGGTGCTTGAGGACGAATTCTGATTCAACCCGATGCCACTGATGCTGAAACAAAAGCGCGCCTGGTGCGCGCTTACCATACGGCTGTAAACTTACTGTCACGTCGTGAGCACTCCACAACGGAACTGCGCCGCAAGTTAACCGGCCAAGGCTTGGACGATAGCGAGCTCGATAAAGTCCTGGCACGCCTCACCCGTGACAAGCTATTGAGCGATGAGCGGTTTGTAGAGAGCTTTATCCAGTCTCGCGTAAGCAAGGGGGTAGGGCCCTTGCTTATCCAGGCGCAACTGCATGAGCGAGGTATTGACTCGATGCTGAGTGCAGAATTTCTGGATACACATGCAAGGCAATGGCGCGAACTTGCGCAAACTGCTCAGCGCAAACGTTTCGGCGAAACCCTGCCGCAGAATTATACCGAGCGCGCCAAACAGATGCGTTTTTTGCAGCAGCGCGGGTTTACGATGGAGCAAATCAATGCCGCTTTCAAACCCAATGAAGATGACTGATACCGCGAATTACCAGGACACCACCAGCAGCGCCGGATTGCGTAACGCGTTTCTGGATTATTTCCGCGCGCACGGTCACGACGTGGTGCCCAGTAGTTCGCTGGTCCCAGGTAACGATCCTACCCTGCTGTTCACCAACGCGGGTATGGTGCAATTCAAAGAGGTTTTTCTCGGCCTCGAAAAACGTAATTGCCAGCGTGCAGCGAGCAGTCAACGCTGTGTGCGCGCCGGTGGTAAACACAATGATCTGGAAAATGTCGGTTACACCGCGCGTCACCACACCTTCTTCGAGATGCTCGGTAATTTCAGCTTTGGAGATTACTTCAAGCGTGAGGCCATCGGTTATGCCTGGGAATTTTTAACCAAGGTGTTGGGGCTGCCGCCCGAGCGTTTATGGGTCACGGTATTCCACGAGGACCAGGAGGCCGCCGATATCTGGCTTAAGGAAATCGGCATTGATGCCGCACACTTTTCACGGTGCGGGGCACTCGACAATTTTTGGTCCATGGGTGATACCGGCCCGTGCGGCCCCTGCTCGGAAATCTTTTACGACCATGGCGCGCATATCGCAGGCGGCCCACCGGGCAGCGCAGATGCCGATGGCGACCGTTACGTCGAGATATGGAATCTCGTATTCATGCAATATGACCGCGCTGCGGATGGAAAGCTTACCGCCCTGCCCCATCCCTCGGTCGATACCGGTATGGGCCTGGAGCGCCTCGCGGCGGTCATGCAAGGCGTGACTAGCAACTACGACATCGACTTGTTCCACCATCTCATCGAGGCTATTGCTGAACTTGCAGTAGCAGCCCGGCCTGGAACCCGTAATGACGACTTGCTCAGCAACAATTCGCTGCGCGTCATTGCCGACCATATACGCGCCACTGCCTTCCTGATTCTCGACGGCGTCATACCCTCCAACGAAGGACGCGGCTATGTGCTGCGCCGCATTATGCGCCGCGCCTTGCGTCACGGTCACAAGCTCGGCCTTTCCCAGGCAGCGTTTTTTTACAAACTGGTCGGTCCGCTCTGCAACGAAATGGGTGCAGCCTACCCTGAGTTGAGCAAGGCCCAAAGCCAGATTGAGCGAGTTATCAAACAGGAGGAGGAGCGCTTTAGCGAAACCCTTGAGCAAGGACTGCGCATCCTGGATCAAGACATCAGCAAGCTTAGCGGCAAAATCATCCCCGGCGAGACCCTATTTCGCCTGTACGATACCTACGGTTTTCCGCTGGATCTGACCGGCGAGATTGCGCGTGAGCGTAATTTGGAGATGGACACAGCAGGATTTGAACAAGCCATGGCCGCTCAACGTGAACGTGCACGTGCCGCCAGTCATTTCGGCGTCGCTTATCCCGCCAAGATTGATATTGATGGCGCGACTGACTTCACCGGTTACGATGCCTTGCTGACAGAGCAAGCAGCAGTGACGGCTTTGTATAAGGACGGCAAATCCGTCAACGAATTGAATGAAGGCGAGCAGGGCATGGTAGTCCTGGCGTGCACGCCGTTTTATGCCGAATCCGGCGGGCAGGTCGGCGATAAAGGTATCTTGCAAAACCCCATAACACTTTTTGAGGTAAGTGATACCCGCAAACACGGTTCCGCGCATGCCCATGTGGGCGTTGTTAAATCAGGTCACCTCCGCATCGGTGATGCCGTGAACGCTGAGGTCGATGGCAATGCACGTCAAGCAACAGCCGCTAATCATTCAGCAACACATTTACTACATGCCGCCTTGCGTAGGGTACTCGGCGAGCACGTAACCCAGAAAGGTTCGCTCGTTACTGCCGAGCGCCTGCGCTTTGACTTTTCGCATTTCGAACCCTTAACGCGGGAGCAGATCGGCACAATCGAGCGTCTCGTTAATACGCAGATACGCCTGAACTATGCGGCCGAGACTCAGGTCATGGCCATCGACGAGGCGATTGCCAGCGGTGCACTGGCCTTGTTCGGCGAGAAATACTCCGAGCGCGTACGTGTATTGCGGATGGGTGATTTTTCCACTGAATTATGTGGCGGCACGCACGTCGGACGTAGTGGTGATATCGGCCTGTTTAAAATTTTTTCAGAAAGCGGCATCGCCTCGGGCATACGTCGCATCGAGGCCGTCAGCGGCCTGGGCGCGCTTAACTGGCTGGAAGAAGGCGAAGCGCGCCTGCTGCGCATTGCCGAGCTGGTTAAAGGCGGGCGCGACAATGCCGATGAAAAGGTGCGACACCTACTCGAGCGCACCCGCAAGCTGGAAAAAGAACTAGAACAGCTAAAAGGCAAGCTAGCGAGTTCCGCGGGCACCGATCTGGCTGCTCAGGTACAGCAGATCAACGGTATTAACGTATTGGCTGCCCGGCTCGATGGTGCAGACGCCAAATCCCTGCGCGACACCGTCGATCAACTCAAGAATAAACTCGGCTCCGCTGCCGTAGTGCTGGCGGCAGTAGTAGACGGCAGGGTTAATGTTGTCGCCGGCGTAACGGCCGATTACATGCAGCGTATCAAGGCCGGCGATCTGGTTAATGTCGTCGCACAACAGGTCGGCGGCAAGGGTGGCGGACGACCCGACATGGCGCAAGCTGGCGGCAATAATCCTGCGGCACTGGATGGCGCGCTGAATTCGGTACCGGACTGGGTACGTAAGCAACTCAGCTGATGCCCTGCCTGTCTCATTTAGTTGTCTATTTTTGTTTGTTTAAAAGACCGCCAAGTGGTACCCTGCGCCCTTTTTCCAAGAAACAAAGATGTCGCTAATAATACAAAAATACGGTGGTACCTCGGTAGGCAGCCCGCAGCGTATTGCCCAGGTCGCGGAAAAAGTAATGAGCTACCGCCGCCAGGGTCACGATATCGTTGTTGTCGTTTCTGCGATGAGCGGCGAGACGGACCGTTTGCTCAAGCTCGCCAAGGAACTGGATGGCCGACCCTGCGCGCGCGAGCTCGACGTGCTGCTAGCCACTGGCGAGCAGGTAACCATCGCATTGTTGAGTATTGCGCTGGAAAAACTGGGCTGTGCGGCGCGCTCTTACACAGGTGCGCAAGTCCATATTCTTACCGATAGCGCACACAACAAAGCACGTATCAAAGATATTGACGGTGCACGCGTTTATAAAGATTTGGCTGAAGGTCGCGTAGTAGTCGTCGCAGGATTTCAAGGCGTGGATTGCGATGGAAATATCACCACGCTAGGACGCGGCGGTTCAGACACTACCGCAGTTGCCTTAGCCGCTGCACTGAAGGCCGCCGAGTGCCAGATTTATACCGATGTAGATGGCGTGTATACGACCGATCCGCGTGTAGTCCCGCAGGCACGCCGGCTCGAACGGCTTACCTACGAGGAGATGCTGGAAATGGCCAGCCTCGGTGCTAAAGTATTGCAAATACGCTCGGTCGAATTCGCCAGCAAATACAACGTTCCCGTCCGCGTGTTGTCTTCATTTACGGAGGGCAGCGGGACATTGATCACATCTGAGGAAGGAATAATGGAACAAGCGTTGATTTCGGGCATTGCGTTTAATCGCGATGAGGCCAAATTGACCATCATGGGCGTCCCCGACCAGCCGGGCATCGCACACAGCATCCTCGGGCCCATTGCCGAGGCCAATATCGAAGTAGATATGATTATCCAGAATGTCGGTGCCGACGGTCTGACGGACTTTACCTTTACCGTACACCGCAACGATTATGACAAGGCTCTGGAAACACTACAGCAGATAGCGCGTCAACTTAGCGCGCGGGAAGTGGCTGGCGACAAGGCAATCGTCAAGGTTTCGGTTGTAGGTATGGGCATGCGCTCGCATGCAGGGATCGCCAGTACGATGTTCGGCGCCTTAGCCGCCGAGCGGATTAATATTCGCATGATCTCCACATCGGAGATAAAAATTTCAGTAGTAGTGGATGAGAAATATTTAGAACTTGCCGTCCGCTCGCTGCATACTGCATTCAAGCTTGACCAGGTTACCGAACCTGCCTAGCTGGCGTGAACCTTGAGCTAAAATAATGGGTTACCGGACCTACGTCTAATCCCATAGACTCACGGCGGAGAATCTAGTCGTATAATCGGGAATTTTCAGCAGGCTTCAGCAATGTTGCCCTGCTGAGCAAAACAGGCGCGCACAGTATTCGAACGGCAAAGTCCAGGATGGACCAAGCTAATACGGGAGAGGTTTTCCTGTCTTCCGCTAGGATAAGTGTACACACTTAGGGCATGCTTAAGGACTGGGTAGGCTATGGCACTGATTGAACAAGGAGTTAACTAATGTTGATCTTAACGCGGCGTGTGGGCGAAACCCTGATAATCGGCGATGAAGTTACGGTAACGGTGCTCGGCATCAAGGGTAATCAAGTACGCATAGGTGTGAATGCCCCCAAAGATGTCAGCGTACATCGGGAAGAGATCTATGAACGTATTCGAAAGGAAAAAATGCAGGGCATCACCGCAGCCAGCGGTAATGAGAACGAATAAAACTTTACCTAGCCTGTTGCCTTAAGTATTCTACAGTTGCTTGGAGAGATGGCCGAGAGGTCGAAGGCGCTCCCCTGCTAAGGGAGTATGGGGCTTAAACTCCATCGAGGGTTCGAATCCCTCTCTCTCCGCCACTCAAATGATAGCCTGAATGTGCACTGAGATAGCAGCACTAGCAACGGCTAACACCCCCTCTTCTTTAGAGCTCATTTCTTGACACCTTGGCGCCAGGCCGGGATAATGCGGCACCCTCTCATGCGCCCGTAGCTCAGCTGGATAGAGTACCTGGCTACGAACCAGGCGGTCGGGAGTTCGAATCTCTCCGGGCGCACCACCTTATCAATCATTCGATGTAAATTTCTTAAGATCAGCAATAAAGTCTGAAGCGTACCTACTTACGGAGCGATCAACGCCGGGGAAAGTTCACGAGCTATTCTAGATCTGACTAAGCCATTGTTAATAAGCCCCACTTATTTGCCGCGTACTGACCGTTGGCTGTGTGACTCACTTCGGCTACAGAATATCTACCTTGGGCTCAACTTTAAATTGTAAAAAAGGGGCGACTTAGTCGCCCCTTTTTTACATACGCCATACTTTATGCTGTAGCGGTAGTTTAAGGCTAATGGTTTGAAAGGATTATTGATACTGTAATTAGTGCCCCCCCAACCCAACCAGTTGCCCTAGGTTTCCACTGCTTGGCTGCGACAACTTGCCGAGTCTGGATGATTTTTGCGGGCCCCTTAGCTTCTTGGCACGTAGCGTTTTATTGGTAATCTGTCCACGCGAACTACACTTCGAAATACGCTTACGTAACGATTTAGTAAGACTAGCACCACCTAAATCTGACATGCTCCTCTGTACATCCGCGTTTTCGCAACTGCCACGACTGCCAAGTAGAGGCTCTTGCAGACCCTGCGGTGCGGCTGACGTAGCCGATGTGGGTGCAACAGTCGGTGCGGGCGCTGGTGGCGGATTCACGGCCGTAGGCACCGGGCTGCTAACCGGTGGCAGCACACTACCCGTAGGTGCCCCGGTGCGGCGCACCAAGGGAATGACTTCGTTGGTAAACATAGGCTGGCGCTGTTCCCACACCAGGTAATCAGGCGGGCCTAGTTTAGTCATGGCAAAGTCGTATATCTGTTGCACGGTAAACCCATCGTAGTCGTTCCACTGCACGGCAGGGGCGAGCGGCACCTTACCTTTGTAGGAGGGGTACAGCGGATATGAAATCTCGCCGCCGTTAACATGTACATCAGGCCCGCCGATGCCCATGCCGATAGCCCCCGCATGCTCCATCATGCCCTTGATCTTGGCGACACCATCCGCGCCATTTGCCCCGGAAAACCAGTTGATATACTGCACCGTCATGGTGGTCGGAAACGCGTCCCTAAGCCCGGACATAATCCGCTTCTGGCCGGCGTAGCCCTTTTCCGCGGTGTAATTAGCGCGTACCGCTTCCTCACCGGTCAGGTTGCCGTTGGCAGTCTCATCCAGAACTACGCCCTCGATAAACGGTTCTTTATCAAAGCGTGCGCCCAACGCCTTGAATAAGGCAATTTGCCGATCCTGCACAGCAGTGTTCCAGCGTTTAGTTACCAACACCGTGCCATGCGCCGGTATAAAAACCCCTCCCTCAAACTCCGGGGTGAGCACGTAATCCGGCAGATGGCTCTTGCGCTCTGGAGTCTCGTCTCTACCGTTATCGGTGATTTCTATGATGAGCCGCTTAGGTGTCGGCATGCTCTGTAAATAGCGAAGATCGGCCTCGATGGCCGAAAAATTATAGTTGCCGCGCGTCGGCTCTAAACTCTTCCACGGGTAGCGACGTTGCACTCCCATGAAATTAGGCTCATTCTTGATGAAGTCAGCCGACCAGTTAAAATTCGAGCCAAAAAAGGCCAGCATGTAATGGCCAGGATGGTACTTAACTGGGAATGCCGCCTGTGCGGGAACTATCGACCCGACAATTAACGATAACCCCATCGCTAACAGCGCGACACGTGAAATAATATTGTTCATTGACTACCCCCCGATACAAGCAGGAAAGGACCTGCTTCATGGTATAAAGCAGGATGCATGCCAGCCGGGTGATTAGGGGAGGCTTAAGAAGGGTCTAGAAAAAATGTCGGGGATTAAACGTAACTGCATTAAAGAATTACAAGAACTCCATAGAACTTACTTTTATTGTTTTTAATTTGGCTAATGATGTTATTTATCGATAAATTCCCTCTGTGAATACTCAGGGTCAGTAAGTGACCATTAACGTCGACACAAGATTTTATATAAGTTTTTTGCGAAAAAAGTCAATCTTCCAGATAAGTGTAACCGGTTAAACCCTCGCTTAACTCCTGAAAATAAATATCACGCTGTTCCTTACTCAAAACCGCAGACTCAATCTTGCTACGAAAAGCTGCCAGCAGATCATCCGCATTAAAATGCACGTACTTTAATACCGTCTCAACGGTATCACCGTGCAACGGTTGCACTAGACGATAACCTCCATCAGGCGTCATTTCGACATGTATTGAATCCGTGTCACCGAATAAATTGTGCATATCGCCCAGAATTTCCTGGTAAGCACCGAGCAAAAATATCCCTAATAAATAGGGCTCGCCATAAATCATGGGGTGCAGTCGCAAACTGGTCTCCACGCCTTCGCTATCCACGTAAAAATCAATGCGGCCATCGGAGTCACAGGTGATATCCTGTAAGGTGGCGCGCCGTGTGGGAATCTCACCGAGTCTATGCAGCGGCATGATGGGAAATATCTGATCAATGGCCCATGAATCTGGCATGGATTGGAACAAGGAAAAATTGCAGAAATATTTATCCGCGAGTTTCTCATTTAGCTCATCGACGACTTCTCGTTGCGAGCGCGTTCCTGTCTGAAGCAGATCACGTACCTTCCAGCAAATGGCGGTATAAATCTGCTCGGCACGCGCGCGTTGTGGCAAGCTCAATACCCCGTGGGTAAACATGATTTGCGCTTCCGAAAGCCAGTGTACGGCATCATGATAAGCCTCCCTGGCCGAGCGTCCCGAGAGCGTATCAAGACCCCGCCATAAATCCTGAATGATACGTGGCTCATCGCTGGCGGCAGGTGCGATCACTGTTTTACTCAGCGCCTGCTCGCTGTCGATGACGTTGGTAATCAACATGGCGTGGTGTGCGGTCATGGCACGACCGGACTCGGTGATAATATCGGGATGTGGGAGGTTTTGATCTACACAAATTTCATAGAGCGCCTGCACGACATTATTGGCATATTCCTGCACGCTGTAGTTTATTGAGCAGAAATTACGTGAACGCGTACCGTCATAGTCCACACCGAGTCCACCGCCGACATCCACACAGTTTATTTTTACACCCTGGCTCCATAGCTCAGCGTAATAGCGCGCACATTCACGCATGCCGAGTTGAATATCATGGATATTTGCAATCTGGGAGCCCAGGTGGAAATGCATCAACTGCAGTGAATCAAGCATCTGTACTTGGCGTAAATGCTCAACCACTCGCAATACCTGAGTGGCGGATAAACCGAATTTAGACTTTTCACCGCCCGTGTTCTGCCACTTGCCGGCGCCTATCGATGCCAGGCGCACGCGTACTCCGATAAGCGGCATAACGTTGAGCTTGCGGGCCTCCTCTATTATCAACTCCAGCTCACAAAACCGTTCCACCACAATATAAACGCGGTGTCCCAATTGTTTACCGATCAGTGCGAGACGGATATATTCCCGGTCTTTATAACCGTTGCATATCACGATGCCGCCTTGCGCAAGTTTCGCTGAGGAATCCGTTTTAACAGATGTCTGCGCGTGCGATAATGCCAGTACGGCCATCAATTCCGGCTTGCTGCCCGCTTCGAGGCCGACGCGCCCCGCGCCATGCTTGAGTATCTCTTCAATAACGCGGCGTTGCTGATTGACCTTAATCGGATAAACGGCAGTGAAATGGCCGTGATAGGCATCTTCCTTCATGGCATCGGCGAACGAGCTACACAGCGTGTCCACGCGTTGATGCAGGATATCGGAAAAGCGCACTAATACAGGCAACGAAAGGCCGAGTGTTTTTATCTGTGCAGCAAGCTCGTAGAGATCAATGCCGTGCTGGTCACGTTTACGGTCAGGATGCGCAACCAGATTGCCGCGGTCGTTAACATCAAAATAACCGCCGCCCCAGTGAGCGATATTGTAGATATCGCGCGCCTGTTGAATTGTCCAATCCGCCATGATTGCTCCCGGTATAGATTTTGTCATTAGTAAATATAATAATCCGCATAACTTGCCGGCCATAGTTTGCTATTATCGCGCGTCTCGGAACCTTAACCCAACAGGAATCTCACATGGCTCTAAATAACGATTGGTATACAGAAGAATGGGCTATGCAAGGCTCGGCCATTTCTTTGAAAACCAGAAAGAAGCTGCATGACGAACAGTCTGCCTATCAACGCATCGAAATTTACCAAACCGAGGCATTTGGTACGTTGATGACACTCGATGGCCTGGTAATGGTTACCGATCGGGACAACTTTATTTACCATGAAATGATTTCGCATCCTGCCTTGTTTACGCACGCCGCCCCGAAACAGGTGCTAATTATCGGTGGCGGCGATTGCGGTACACTCCGCGAGGTGCTTAAGCATCCTGGCGTCGAACAGGTCTGCCAGGTCGAGTTGGACGAGCGCGTAACGCGCGTGGCCGAGCAGTTTTTCCCCGAGCTATGCTCATCCAATAACGATCCGCGCGCCCAGCTACAATTCGATGACGGCATTCAATGGGTGGCGCAGGCTGCTGCGCAGAGCTATGACGTTATTATTGTCGATGGCACCGATCCTATCGGACCGGCGGCAGAATTATTTTCTGAGGCGTTTTACAAAAATTGCTGGCGTGCCTTGAAGGCAGGTGGGCTCATCATCGGTCAGAGTGAGTCGCCCTTATTCCATGCGGAGTTGATCAAAGCCATGCATCAGGCTTTACGTGGCGCCGGATTCAAGGAAGCGCGCACCTTGAACTTTCCGCAATGCACCTATCCATCAGGTTGGTGGAGCACAACGCTCGCTGCCAAGGACGGATCTGTTTCCGATTTCCGGGAGCAGGCTGCGGTTGAAAAATCATTCAGTACGCGTTATTACAATCGCGAGATTCATCGGGGTGCGCTGGCTCTACCGGAGTTCTTGAGAGAATTAATTAATATCTGAACGGTTAGAGCAGTACCAGATTATCGCGATGAATCAATTCCGGTTCGTCAACGTAGCCTAGTAATTCTGCTATCTTGTCGCTGGGCTGACGCATGATTCTGCGTGTCTCGCTGACGTTGTAATTGACAAGACCACGCGCAATTTCCTGACCTCTGGAATCAATGCAGGCTACCATCTCCCCGCGCATAAAATCACCCTCTACCGCGACCACACCCACCGCCAGCAAGCTGCGTCCTGCTTCACGTAAAACCTTGACTGCGCCCGCATCCAGCGTCAGACGGCCGCGCAACTGCAAGTGTCCTGCAAGCCACCGTTTGCGTGCAGCTAATGGCTCCTGTCGGGGCAATAACAGGGTTCCGATATCTGCGCCGTCGGCAATGCGTTCCATTACGCGGGGTTCACGTCCGGAAACAATAATGGTAGCGGCGCCTGAACGCGCGGCGCGCGTCGCCGCCTGCACCTTGGTGAGCATGCCGCCGCGGCCCAATGAACCTGAGCCACTGCCGGCCATCAATTCTAATTGCACATCACCCGCGTAGGCCTCCTGAATCAACTTGGCATCGGGATTAGAACGCGGATCACGGTCGAACATACCGGCCTGGTCGGTGAGGATTACCAGCAATTCTGCCTCAACCAGATTGGTCACCAGCGCCGCCAGCGTATCGTTGTCGCCCACGCGGATTTCATCTGTGGCAACCGTATCGTTTTCGTTGATGACTGGAATCACACCCAGGTTTAACAGCGTGCGTAGCGTGCTGCGCGCATTCAGATAACGCTTGCGGTTCGACAAATCCTCGTGCGTCAATAGTATTTGGGCAGTATGAATTCCATGGACCTGAAAATGCGATTCGTAGGTTTGTACCAGCCCCATTTGCCCCACTGCCGCCGCCGCCTGCAATTCATGCACAGCACGGGGGCGCTGCGTCCAACCCAGGCGTTTCATGCCCTCGGCAACCGCGCCCGATGATACCAGTACGATTTCGGTGCCGCGCGCGCGCAGACGGACGATCTGCTCCACCCAAGCCTTGATAGCACCGGTGTCCAGGCCACGGCCGTCATCGGTCAGCAGGGCACTGCCGATCTTGATGACCCAGCGGCGCGCTGTTCCAAGTCGCTCTCTGTTAGTCATATTGGCGGCAACGGAAAAATATAAAAATACCGGTTGGACATAGTCAGCCTGAAACTATTTTTTGCCGAGATACAGATAGTAAATCTCACTGTGGATCTTCTCTTTCCTCTGGTATTTTTTGGCTTGCAGCTGCCGCCTCCAAATATTCCATAATACGGTAACTCAATTCGCGGCATCCCTCACCCTGAATCGCAGAAATGAAGAAAACCGGACCCTGCCATCCCAAGCGCTTGATAATATCGCGGCAGCGTTGTTCGCGCTCATCTACATCGAACAGGTCGATTTTATTTAGCACCAACCAGCGCTCACGGGCTGCCAGATCACGGCTGTATTTCTCCAGCTCGATCTCGATCTTGCGCACGTCTTCTACGGGGTCGGTATGATCCCCTGATGGGGCAATATCCACCAAGTGCAGCAATAAGCTCGTGCGCGCCAGGTGCTTGAGGAATTGAATGCCCAGGCCCGCGCCTTCCGCGGCACCCTCGATGAGACCGGGAATATCAGCAATTACGAAACTACGATGTGCCTCGATACTGACAACGCCCAGGTTAGGATGCAAAGTGGTAAACGGATAATCCGCGACCTTGGGGCGCGCCGCCGATACCGCACGAATAAATGTCGATTTGCCCGCATTGGGCATACCCAGTAATCCGACATCGGCGAGCAACTTTAACTCCAGGCGCAAGACTCGCACTTCCCCAGGTGTGCCGGGCGTGGTTTGACGTGGCGCTCGATTGGTGCTGCTTTTGAAACGCGCATTGCCCAGGCCGTGAAAACCGCCCCGGGCAACTAGCAAGGTCTGTTCGGGCGCAGTTAAATCCCCCATGATCTCTTCATTAACATCGTCAAGCAGTGCAGTAACTAGCGTGCCTACGGGTACCTCAATCCGTAAATCCTCTCCGCCCTTACCCGTACAATCGCTGCCCATGCCGTTCTGACCTGTTTGTGCGCGGAAGATACGTTTATAACGGAAATCAATCAGAGTATTAATATTCGGGTTCGCCACCAGATACACACTGCCCCCGTCGCCGCCGTCACCACCATTCGGCCCACCGAATGGAATGTATTTCTCGCGGCGGAAGCTCACACAGCCATTGCCGCCATTGCCCGCTTCAACCTGAATCTTTGCTTCATCGGTAAATTTCATAAGAGCATTCTAATGTAAGCGGGATAAAGCCTAAAGATAATTAAAAGGGAGGTCGGCACGGGTTCGTGCTCTGTAGCTAGCGCGGCCGATTATCGAATGACAGCACCATACTCAGATCAGCGCCCGAACCGGTTCTTTGCCTAATGGCAATAAAAAAGCGGCCGAAGCCGCTTAATTTACAGAGTTGTTATTTTCCGAAAAGACCGGTTTACGTCAGCGTAAACCGGTCTCCGGAGAGTTACAGATGACCCAAGTTACTTCTTGGCTTTTGCAGCAGCCTTCTTAGGTGCTGCTTTCTTAGCCGACTTTTTAGCTGCCTTCTTCGGGGCTGCCTTTTTTGCCGGAGTCTTCTTGGCAGCAACCTTCTTTGGAGCAGCCTTTTTGGCTGCTGCCTTCTTCGGTGCAGCCTTCTTAGGGGCTACCTTCTTCTTGGCAGCCACTTTCTTAGGTGCCGCCTTCTTTGCAGTAGCCTTTTTAGGAACAGCCTTTTTGGCTGCTGGTTTCTTCGGTGCTGCCTTCGCAGCGGGACTCTTGGTTGCCATTTTTTTCGGTACCTCCTTCTTCGTGGTTGCCTTCTTTACAGTTGCCTTCTTTACAGTTGCCTTCTTTACAGCTGCCTTCTTTACGGTTGCCTTCTTTACGGTTGCCTTCTTTACGGTCGCTTTCTTCGTGGTCGCCTTTTGAGCAGGCGCTTTCTTCATAGTTACCTGCTTCGTTGTTAGCTTCTTGGGAGTTACAGCGACTGCGGGGGGGTGCGGTGTTCCCGCCTTTTTATTAAGCTCGACGGGTGCGATCTTGCGATTAGGGGCATGGACCAGAGTCGGCTCGGGTGTAGCCGTTTTTTCCGTGGCGGCGGGAGCTTTGGCATTCACCATCTCATCCGCGACTTTGCGCATGGCCTGAAAAATATCCCCGATCTCACCCACGCCCTGAACGGTGCGCAGCTTGCCCTGGTTACGGTAATAGTTGGTCAAAGGCGCCGTTTGAGACTCGTAGATGCGTAGTCGGCTACCAATGGTTTCTTCATTATCATCGGCGCGATGGCGCAGATTGCCGCCACATTTATCGCACTTGTCGTCGAGTTTCGAAGGGGAGGTATAGACGTTGTACATCTGGCCGCACGACGCACAAGTGCGGCGGCCGGTAAGACGCTGCATCAGGATGTCGAAATCAACATCGATAAGAATACTGGCCTGAATAGGCTGGTTCAATTTTCCCAGCATGGCGTCGAGCGCCTCAGCCTGTTGTAGATTGCGGGGAAATCCATCGAGGACAAAACCTTTCATGGCATCGAGCGCGGCAAGCCGCTCCTCGATCATGCCCAATACGATTTCATCGGATACTAGCTGGCCCGCATCCATCGCGGATCGCGCCTGCTTGCCTAGCGGACTCGACGCAGCTACGGCAGCGCGCAATAGGTCTCCGGTAGAGACTTGCGGAATCTTATATCTCTCAGCTAATAGCTTAGCCTGTGTGCCTTTTCCAGAACCGGGCGCCCCGAGTAAAATAATTCTCATGCGACCTTTGCCTTCTGTTGCGGTGTTCTCTCGTTTAATTTTTATCACCATTTTTTATATTACTTTTGTGAATCCTGAAGTCATTTTCCCACCAACCGCATTTGCATCACGCGCTAAGCTACTCTGAGATTAATATATATGTCAACTTATCTCTATGAAAAAAAATTAAATTTAGAGTATCCTTAGCCAAATTTTTTAGCACGGCTTGTGCGAGTATCAGCCCTTTCCAATTGAGAAAATAAAATAATGGCCGCTACGACGTTAAAAAATTATCACATAATTTCCCTCGCCGGAAGCGGACAATGCTCATCACCTGCTATCGCTGCGGCCAGGTTCAAAAATCCAATTGGCAATCACTGCTACGATCATTTCACCTGGAAATGAATAACAAATTATCCCGCGCAATCCTTCCTTTTAATACTATCTATTGAGAATCTGCCCATGCCAAAAAAAAATGCCTTCTACGCCCAGTCCGGCGGAGTCACAGCAGTCATCAATGCTTCGGCCTGCGGCGTGATTGAGACCGCGCGCAAACATAAAGACAAAATCGGCAAGGTGTATGCGGGGCGCAACGGCATTATCGGCGCATTGATGGAAGACTTGATCGATACCAGCAAGGAATCGGCCAGAAACATTGCTGCGCTGCGCTATACACCGGCCGGCGCCTTTGGTTCCTGCCGCTACAAACTGAAGGGCCTGGAGCAGAACCGCGCCGAGTACGAGCGACTGATCGAGGTATTTAAGGCGCACAACATCGGCTACTTCTTTTATAACGGCGGCGGCGATTCCCAGGACACCACCCACAAGATATCGCAGATCGGGGATTCGCTGGGCTACCCTATAATTTGCGTTGGCGTGCCCAAGACCGTGGATAACGATCTGCCGATTACTGACTGCTGCCCTGGCTTCGGCTCGGTGGCCAAGTATGTCGCGGTGTCGATACGTGAGGCCGGCTTTGATGTCGCCTCCATGGCTAAAACCTCGACCAAGATTTTTGTGATGGAAGTCATGGGCCGTCATGCCGGCTGGATTACCGCCGCAGGCGGACTCGCCGCAGAGAAAGAAGGCGATGCGCCGCATATCCTCCTATTCCCGGAACGGGTGTTCGATGAAAAGAAGTTTCTTGCCCGTGTGGACAAGAGCGTCCGGAAATATGGGTATTGTGCAATCGTGGTTTCCGAAGGCGTCAAGAATAAAGACGGCAAGTTTCTCGCGGAGGCCGGCGGCGTGGATGCCTTCGGCCATGCGCAATTGGGCGGGGTCGCTCCCGTAGTCGCACAACTTATCAAGGATAAGTTCGGCTATAAATATCATTGGGCCGTAGCCGACTACTTACAGCGCTCAGCCCGCCATATTGCCTCCAGGACCGACGTCGAGCAGGCCTATGCGCTGGGCCAGGCCGCGGTAGAGTTAGCCTTGCAGGGCAAGAATGCCGTCATGCCGATCATCGTGCGCAAATCTGATCAGCCCTACCGATGGACTATCGGCCACGCCAAGCTGAGTGATGTGGCAAACGTCGAAAAGAAAATGCCGAAGGCTTTTATTACCAAAGACGGCTTTGGCATTACCGAGAAATGCCGGCGCTATTTACAGCCGCTGATAGCCGGCGAGGATTATCCACCGTATAAAAACGGTTTGCCGGACTATGTAACATTGAAAAATGTGGCGGTGCCGAAAAAGCTCAAGGGCAAATTCCAGATGAAAAAGTAACCGTAAGGTGTTATACCGCTTTACTTGGCCCCATTCGATTCGCGATACTTGGGAGCGGTCAAGATGGCATGAAGTACAACAAGAATATGGGGATTAAAGCTGGCGGTCATTCTGGCGTATATAAAAAAGCAGATATAACTGCATTTGCACAACGGCCCTCCCTAAGATTTACCCACCCTTCCGGGGTGATAAAAGTGAGTTGTCTCTAACTAACCATTAATAGTGGAGGGTGTGTAATGCATGATGGCCTCATATTCGCGTTGTTATGTGCCATAGTCGCCTTGGTTTACGGCGCTGTGTCCGTCAAATGGATCCTCAATCAATCGCCTGGCAATGAACGCATGCGCGAAATTGCTGCGGCCATTCAGGAAGGTGCCCAGGCCTACCTCAACAAGCAGTACACGGCTATCAGCGTGGTCGGTGTCATTTTATTTCTCATCATAGGCTTTGTCCCGGCCCTGGGCTGGAATACCGCCATTGGCTTTGCCATTGGTGCCCTACTTTCAGGTGCCGCAGGTTATATCGGGATGCATATCTCGGTGCGCTCGAATGTACGTACCGCCGAAGCAGCACGCAATGGTATCAATCCCGCTTTGCAGGTTGCCTTCCGTGGCGGCGCGATTACCGGCATGCTGGTTGTCGGACTGGGTTTATTAGGCGTGGCCGGTTATTACGCTTATCTATCATCCATTACCCCGCTCGGGGAAACAGTCAACCTGCACCCACTTATTGGTCTCGCCTTCGGTGGTTCGCTGATCTCCATTTTTGCACGTCTGGGCGGCGGCATTTTCACCAAGGGTGCTGACGTCGGTGCCGATCTGGTGGGCAAGGTCGAAGCTGGCATTCCCGAAGATGACCCACGCAATCCGGCCGTCATCGCGGATAACGTGGGCGATAACGTAGGCGACTGTGCAGGCATGGCCGCGGATCTGTTTGAAACCTACGCGGTCACCATCATCGCCACCATGCTGCTGGGCAGCCTGCTGCTGGCAAAGGCCGGGGCAGCTGCAGCTGTGGTGCAAAACGCCGTGCTTTACCCGCTGGTGCTGGGCGGTGTCTCCATCATTGCATCCATTGTCGGCACCTATTTCGTCAAAGCACGCGACGGCGGCAAGATCATGAATGCGTTGTATCGCGGACTGACCGTCGCCGCAGTACTGTCGGGCATCGCCTTTTATTTTGTTACCCAATGGTTGATGGGCGATAACGGCAGTTACAGCGTATTGAATCTTTATGGCGCATCACTCATCGGCCTGGTCGTCACCGGAGCTTTGGTGGTGATTACCGAGTACTACACGGCCACTGAATACAAACCCGTGCAATATATCGCCGCAGCTTCAACCACCGGCCATGCCACTAATATCATTGCCGGCCTGGCCATCTCAATGAAGGCTACCGCCGCACCGGTTCTCGTAATCTGCCTCGGCATCTGGGGAGCGTACGAACTCGCCGAACTTTACGGCATTGCGGTTGCCGTGACGTCCATGCTGTCCATGGCGGGCATCATCGTGGCACTCGATGCCTATGGCCCGATTACCGACAACGCGGGCGGCATCGCCCAGATGGCGGGATTACCGCAAGAGGTGCGCAATGTCACCGATCCGCTCGATGCCGTAGGTAATACCACCAAGGCCGTAACCAAGGGTTATGCAATCGGCTCCGCCGGTCTCGCCGCGCTGGTGTTATTCGCCGACTTCACGCATGAACTGGACAAGGGATTAGGGGCGGGACAAGTCACCACATTCGATCTAAGCAACCACATGGTCATCATCGGCCTGCTCATTGGCGGACTCGTTCCTTACCTGTTCGGTGCCATGGCGATGGAGGCAGTGGGACGCGCCGCCGCTTCAGTAGTAGTGGAAGTACGTCGGCAGTTCCGGGAGATCCCAGGCATCATGGCCGGCACCGCCAAGCCCGATTACTCCCGCGCGGTAGGCATGCTGACCACAGCCGCTATTAAAGAGATGATCATACCCTCGCTACTGCCGGTGCTCGTGCCGGTTGTAGTCGGTCTGGTACTCGGGCCGCAGGCATTAGGTGGTCTATTGCTCGGCTGTATCGTGACCGGCCTGTTCGTGGCCATCTCGATGACCGCCGGCGGCGGAGCTTGGGATAATGCCAAGAAATATATTGAGGACGATCATCATGGCGGCAAGGGCTCCGAGGCCCACAAGGCCGCAGTGACCGGCGACACCGTAGGAGATCCTTATAAAGATACCGCAGGTCCGGCCATGAATCCCATGATCAAAATCATGAACATCGTAGCCTTGCTGATCGTGCCGCTGCTGTAAAAAGCAGATAAAAGAGAAAATACCTGTAGCATCATTCAAGGGCCGGCATTGCCGGCCCTTTTTCTTGCCCGCCTTTCGTCCGCTCTCGCCCAACAACCTTAACGCCACAGCGCAACCTTCTCACTATAACCACCCTCTCAGAGCCAAACGATCTTTATCTCCCCTTCAACCTGCTTGAACTCTTTATCTCCGGTCACAAGATCTGCCTTATATTCCTTTGCGAGCGCTACCGCGAAGCAATCGGCATAGGACATTCGTTTCTTAGACTTAAATGCACCCGCTTAGAGCACAATCTGATGATCGGGTTTGGATTTAGGCGGTTTGTTGCTACACTTTTCATAGTTCCCTTCCCTTACTGCTATAAAGAACAGCAAAATTTCTGAGGTGTAGCCGTGTTTTCCAGCTGGATAGATGAACTCTGGTACGTACTGGGATTTACCATCGCCGCCGTTGTCCTTGGCTTAATCTCCGGTTATCCGCTGCTATTCTTGCTGTTCGGCGTGCTCACCTATTTAGGGTGGAATTTACTCAATCTGTACCGCCTGCAACGCTGGCTCAACGAAGGCCGCAAGTTTCAACCACCTGTTTCAAGCGGGCTATGGGAAGAGGTTTTTAATGAAATTTACCGCATGCAGGTGCGCAACCGAAAACGTAAGCGCAAGCTCACCCAGATGCTCAACCGTTTTCAGGAGGCAACCTCGGCACTTCCTGATGCCACCGTCGTATTGAGCATCCACGGGGAAATCGAATGGTTCAACGACGCGGCGCACAAGATGCTGGGGCTACGCTGGCCGTTCGATGCCGGGCAACGCATTGCCAATTTGGTGCGCCATCCTAAGTTTATCGAATTTATGGCCGCCGCCGATTACTCCAAAACCGTCGAACTGCCCTCTCCCGCCGACACGGGGATGCTGCTGGCGGCGCTTATAGTACCCTACGGAGACAAGCGCCTGCTGATTGCGCGCGACATTACCCGCTTGCAGCATCTGGAAGAAGTACGGCGCGATTTTGTCGCTAACGTATCGCATGAGTTACGCACGCCGCTAACCGTCGTTAATGGATTTCTGGAGACGCTGAATAGCACTTCAGAAGAATGTCCAGGCACTTGGGTGCGACCGTTACAATTGATGCGTGAGCAGGCTATGCGCATGGAAAATATAGTAAACGACCTGTTAATGCTTTCCCGGTTGGAGACCGATCAGCAGACCAGGGTGCCCACTGCTGTCGATGTGGCCGATATGTCGCGTATGCTCGTGAACGAGGCTCATGCACTGAGCGGCGATCACGCGCACCGCATCGCACTTGATGTGGATGCGCAATTGTGGCTACGGGGCAATCATAATGAATTACACAGCGCCTTCTCCAACCTGATATTTAACGCCGTACGGTATACACCGGCCGGCGGTGAGATCCGCATACGTTGGTTTCAGGATCAGCATGGCGCTCATTGGGTCATCAGTGATACCGGCGAGGGGATAGCCCCGCACGATCTTCCGCGTTTAACCGAGCGGTTTTATCGGGTTGATGCAGGGCGCTCGCGGCAACGGGGAGGCACGGGTTTGGGTCTGGCCATTGTCAAGCATGTGCTTAACCGGCACGCGGCTCAATTGCATATCGAGAGTGAGTTGGGAAAGGGGAGCGTGTTTAGTTGCGACTTCCCCGCCAGCGCGATAATTGCGCCGCCTGCCGTGACGAATCTCGACTAGGGAATCTCTGATTTATTCAGAGATTCCTGTGGCACAGGGAAGAGCGTAGCGAAGGGTCCGGGAAACCGGCTCGCAGATCAATAAAGCCTCTTTCTTTTGCTGGGGGCGTCGAACGCGCTAATGTACTTTCGGATGCACTTCCGGTCGTATCATCAGCTTATCCGTATAGGCCATGGCCAGGGCCGAGACAACGAAGGTGAGATGGATAATCACCTGCCACATCATCGTTTCTGGCTCGAGATTCGAGGCGTTGATAAAGGTCTTGAGCAGATGGATGGACGAGATACCGATAAGCGCCATGGACAATTTGATCTTCATGGTGCTCGCGTTGACGTGGCCCAGCCATTCGGGATGATCGGGATGATCCTGCAGATTCAGGCGCGATACGAAAGTCTCGTAGCCGCCGATGATTACCATGATCAAAAGATTCGCGATCATGACAACATCAATCAGACCGAGCACAACCAGCATGATTTCTGTTTCCGAAATCGATGCGGCCTTGCCGATCAGGTGCATCAGCTCTACCATAAAATGGTAGACGTAGATGCCCTGCGCAACGATCAAGCCCAGATAAAGCGGCGCTTGCAACCAGCGGCTCGCGAAAATAAGATTGGTGAGGAGGTTGAAATTTTTATTCATGGTCTCGATCAGTTATCTAAAATTTAAATAGTATCATAAACGTCTGTACCGCTAAGCGCGCACCCGCTCCCGACCGGCTTGCCGCTGTTCACCCGATGCATTAGAATGTCAAACTTTACCGTCGGAAACTACCGTGTCTATTTTTATCAATCTGTTGTTCATGCTGGTGCTGATTCTGGTGGCCGCGCAGATATTTTGCGATGCCCTCGAACATCTGGGCGAGCGGCTGAAAATCTCCGAGGGTGTCACGGGCTCCCTGTTTGCGGCAGTGGGCACAGCCTTGCCGGAAACCCTGGT
>JBDSMM010000029.1:0-6237 GCA_039915825.1 Gammaproteobacteria bacterium
AACCCGTATTGCGCATGCCCGCGGCAATTGCATTGATGGAGCGCAGCAGAGGATCAAGCCAGTTATTGCGCTCCAGGTCTTCGGGTGATTCCTTACGGTAACGATTAAGCAGCGTTACCTGAATCGCGTTGAGCGGGTCGAGGTAAGGGTTGCGCCGGCTCAACGAGCGCGCGAGCGGCGGGTTATCTTCTATCAGAGTGTCAGCGCGGACTACCTTCAACACCTGCATGCGGGTGCGCTGGTACTCATCCTTGACGAGGCGGTAGATGGCTTGTGCCTGCTCGGAGTCGCTGCATAGCTCCGCGTACTGACGAGCAATCTCCATGTCTGCCTTGAACAAGGCCATTTGCGTGTTACTGAGTAGCGCGCGAAAGAATGGCCAACCGTCATACATGGCTTGTAATTTCGCCAGCCGCTCGGGGTTTTCTGCACACCAGGTCTCCAGCGCCATGCCGATGCCGTACCATGCGGGCAGCGTGTGGCGCGATTGCGACCAGCCGAATACCCAGGCAATCGCGCGTACGGAAGTGAGCGAACGGTCTGACTTGTCGCGATGCGAGGGACGCGAACCGATATTGAGCTGGCCGATCTCCTGGATCGGCGTAGCTTCATAAAAATAATCTAGGAAGCCGGGCAACTGGGTCAGATCGCGATAGGTTGTTTCACCGAGTTCGGCTAACTCATCCATCACGCGCAGATACTCTGGATTATCTTGCGCGGGTGGCTGGATAAGGCCACGGCTGGCCTTGAGCAGGCCGGTGATGCCCACCGACAATTCATACACGGCGGTTTCCGTGTTGCTGTATTTGTAGGACACCATCTCACCCTGTTCGGTGAATTTGATCTGGCCGTGCACGGTCCCTTGCGGTTGCGCGACGATGGATTCGTGGGTGGGGCCGCCACCGCGCCCGATGGTGCCACCGCGCCCGTGGAACAGGCGGCACTCAATCTGGCGGGCATCGGTGAGGGCAGTAATCTTTTTTTGCGCCTGATAGAGCATCCACGACGAGGTGAGAATGCCGCCGTCCTTGCAGGAATCGGAATAGCCCAGCATCACTTCTTGCAGATTGCCAGAGGCCTTGAGCAACGCTGCATAGACGGGATTATCGAGTAGTGCGCTCAACACGGAATCAATGCGCGCGAGGTCGTCGATGGTCTCGAACAGAGGGGCGATGCGGATGGTGCAGAACCAATTCGGTGTTCCATCTGCCCGCGCCCCACGTTGGCCCGCCAAGCCTGCCTGGGTCGCCAGTAGCATAACCTCCAGGACGTGACTGGCGGTGTGCGTCATGGAAATCACGTAGCTGCCAAAGGCCTGCGCACTGGTTTCTTCGGGCATCACTGCCATGGCGTCGAACACCGCCAGGGTTTCCTGTGTAGGTGCACTCAGTGCCTGCCGGTCCAGCTTCATGCGGTCGCTGTGCGCAATGGTTTCTGCCAGCAATTGCATGCGCTGCTGTTCGGACAAGGCCAGGTAATCTACTGGGTTAGCAGTTTGCTGTGCGAACAGTTCGGCGACCGCGGCACTATGCCGACACGACTCCTGACGCACGTCCATGCACAGCAGAAAAAAGCCGAAGGTTTCCACCAGCCGGATCAGATCCTTGAGCTCGCCTTCGGCGATATTGCGGTCGCCGTGCGAGCATAGCGAATCGCGTATCAAATAAAGATCGGTAAGTAACTCCATCTCCGTTGTATAACCGCCTTCGCGCAATGGATCCGGATGATTATCGAGACGCTTGCGCACGGTGCGCAGATTGCATTCGAGTCGGTGACGCATGATGTAAAGCTTGCGTCGGTAGGGTTCGTCCACGAAGCGGCCGAGGTTTTCGCTGAATGCCTTGGTGAAGAACGGCTCGTTCACTTCAAGACTGTTTAGCAGGGCCTGTGAAGGCTGACACAGCCGGCTTGAGTGAGTCAATATCCGGCTCAATGAGATTACCCGTTTCAGGTATTCCAGCACGACCGCAAGCGCCTTGAGGCGTAGCGCGAGCACCGTGGTCTCGGGCTTGACGTTAGGGTTGCCATCGCGGTCGCCGCCTATCCACGAACCGAAGCGTAGAAAGCTCGGCACGTCTATCGTCTGGCCTGCCGATAATTCCTGGCCGTAAGTCTTGTCGATAGCCTTCTCAAGATAGCGGTAGGCAATCGGCACCGCCTGGAACAGGCATTCATGGAAATACAGCAAGCCGTTCTTGATTTCATCGCGCACCTGGCGCTTTGTCGAGCGCACTTCATCGGTTTTCCACAAGATCTGGATCTGTCCTTCGAGCGCTTGGGTGATCTCGTGGCGCTCACTGGAGCTCAGTTGCGAGTCATTAAGCTGCTCGCTGGTAATGAAGATACGCCGCAAGGCCTCCATGATGGTCTGGCGCTTGGATTCGGTCGGGTGAGCGGTAATTACCGGAATATAGGCCAGCCGGTTGAGTAAGGTCTGTAACTGATCGGCACTTATCCCCTGTTCGTAAAACTGGCGCAACGTATGATCGAAAGAACCCAACCACAGCGGCCCGCCCATGTGCACCCTGTGGCGCCGCTGGCGATGCTGAAAGGCCTCTTCCGCGATATTGACCAGGCTGAAATAGGTGCTGAAGGCACGTACCACATGCGTCAGCGTTTCCGCGTCAAGCAAGGCGATAAAGCGTGTTAATTGATTGCGCTTACGGGGATTGTCGGTCTTGCGCAGGTCAATATAGCCTTGGCGCAGCATCTCCACGGCCTTCAACACCCGTCCGCCTGCCTGGGCATGCAGGACATTGCCGAGTAGATTGCCCAGTAGCTTGACGCGCGCGCGCAATTCCTTGTCGGTGGGTCTCTTGGCCATAGGTCCGGTGACTAAAAAATTTCAGCGAAGATAGCGTTAATGGGTCGCTAAGGTCGTGGACGATCATGTATGAGTGTATTGAAGCGCGACTATTATAACTTATAAATCGTGATGCTCAGTGAATCTTAGTTGCTGAAGCGCCCAAGGAGTGAGGTGCTGTAGCAACCTGTGCACAATTGCCAAACGGCAAAAAACTAGCCCGAACGATCATTGATCGCCTGCTGATACAGCGAAATATACTGGCGCGCGCTTTTTTGCCAGCTGTAATCCTGCGCCATGCCTTGCCTGGCCAGTGCTTGCCATTTGCGCGCGTTAGAGAAATAGTCGATGGCGCGTAGCAAGGCCGCGAGCAATGCCTGCGGCGACGGCTCATCGAAGATGAATCCGGTAGCAGTGCCGGACTTCACGTTCTGCGGGTTGGCATCGACAATCGTGTCGGCCAAACCGCCGGTGCGCCGCACAACAGGAACGGTTCCGTAGCGCAGGCTGTAGATCTGGTTCAGGCCACACGGCTCAAAGCGCGACGGCATGGGAAATATGTCTGCGCCGGCCTCTATGCAATGCGCCAATTCTTCCTGATAGCCAATATAAACCCCCACCCGGCCCGGATAGGCTGCCGCGCATTGCAATAGTGTTTGCTCCAGTGTTTTGTCGCCGCTACCGACTAACGCAATCTGGACCGGATAGCGCATCAGTTCAGGCAGGGCTCCGATTAACAGGTCAATGCCTTTTTGCTCGACCAGCCGCCCCACAAAACCGAGCAGCGGCAGGTTTTTCACCTCGGTTAAATTAAAGCGGCGTTGCACATCAGCCTTGTTGTGAGCCTTCAAATGCAAGGTGAGCGGATTATAGTTGCGCGCGATATAAGGATCGTGCCGCGGATCCCACAAACTGTAATCCACGCCATTGAGAATACCGGTCAGACGGCTTGCACGGTGATTTAGCAAGCCCTCCAGGCCATAGCCGAATTCCGGCGTGCGTATTTCCTGTGCATAGCCGGGGCTGACGGCATTCAGCCAGTCGGCAAACACCAAGCCGCCCTTGATGAACGAGAATTGCCCGTTAAATTCCATTGCTTCAGGTGACCAGAGTGCCGGCGGCAGACCCAGAGATTGAAAATTATCCCAGGAGAACAGGCCTTGATAAGCAAGATTGTGGATGGTAAACAGCGTGGCGGGCCGCGTGGTTTCGGGTGCCAGCAAAGCCGGAATCAGGCCGGTCTGCCAGTCATTGCAATGTACCAGGTCGGGCTGCCAGTCAAGCCCTGCGCGGTCGAGCGCCAGGCTTACCACCGCGCGTGAAAATACCGCGAAGCGCGCTGCATTGTCTGCCCAGTCGTGCCCGTCGGGGCCGGAATAAGGATTTCCGGGGCGGTCGAAATACTCAGGCGCATCGACTAAATACAGCTTAACCTGGGTTTTGGGTACCCGGCCCTCTAATATGATCACCGGCGTTGCGGCTCCGGGTATGTTTAACTGGGCTACGGGCTTGAGTTCGCCGGCACGCGCCCGTGCCTCGCGATACGCAGGCATCACCACGCGGATATCGTGACGCAGGTTCTTAATCGCCACGGGCAGGTAGCCGGCCACGTCCCCGAGGCCGCCGGTTTTAATCAGCGGATGCATTTCACTGCAAGTAAATAGAATCTTGCGCATACTCTTTGGTCCTAGTTGAAGAGATTCTCCGGAAACCGCCCCTGATCCACCCGTTGCACCGATCCTTTTTCCCCATAAACGGCGGGATTATGGCAGTATTTGAATTAAGGGATCTGTGATTTTTTCTTTTTACCGGGCAGGAAGCCCCTATGCCGCGAACGCATGGATGCGTAGGAGCGGCCGTCTCTGAAAATTCGATGGGGGAATTATTCAGAGTTTCCTTAAAGTTTCCGTAACGTCTTTAATTTTATGCATGGAGCAAATAATAATGAGGATCGCCTTACTGGGGCTGGGTAAAATGGGAGCCAATATGGCGCGCCGTCTCGCCCGCCATAATATTGAAGTCGTGGGCCTCAACCGCTCGCAAGGTATTGTCGACGAACTTGCCGCCGATCACATCATCATCCCGGCGCGAACCTTGACCGAAGTTGTCGAAAAGCTCACGGCACCGCGCGTGGTCTGGTTGATGTTGCCCGCCGGCATCACCACTGAAGAGGCCATCAATCAGTTAGTTCCGCTACTGAGCAAGGGCGACGTCATTGTCGACGGCGGAAATTCCAATTACCACGATAGCGTGCGGCGCGGCCAGCTGCTGGCCCAACATGAAATCGGTTATATGGACGCCGGCACCTCGGGTGGCATTTGGGGTCTGGAAAACGGCTACTGTTTAATGGTCGGCGGTAGCAAGGCAACAGTGGATATAGTGACTCCTGTACTGGCAGCCCTTGCTCCGGCGCCGGATCGCGGCTGGGCGCATGTTGGCCCCATTGGGGCCGGGCATTACACCAAGATGATCCATAACGGCATCGAATACGGCATGATGCAGGCCTACTCGGAAGGCTTTACGATGTTGCATCGTAAGGAAGAATTCGCCCTCGACCTCGCGCAAATAACTGAATTGTGGCGCCACAGCTCGGTGGTGCGCAGTTGGTTGCTCGATCTTACTGCGCAGGCCTTCAAGGTCGACGAAACCGCAAACCCAGCCAACCCGGCACAAAAACCCGCACAAATTCTGGAGGCACTTTCACCTTACGTGGAAGATTCCGGCGAAGGCCGCTGGACGGTGATCGAGGCCATCGAACTGGGGGTTGCCGCGCCGGTGATAACGCTCGCCGTCCAAATGCGTTTCGCCAGCCGCGAAACGACCGGCTACGGATATCGCTTGCTATCGCTTATGCGCAGGGCCTTCGGCGGCCATGTCGCACCCACGGTCGAGAATAAATCATGACAGAACCGTGCATATTCGTCATCTTCGGGGCAACCGGCAACCTGGCGCAAAACAAATTACTGCCGGCCTTGTATCATCTGGAAGACGCCGGTCGCTTGCCCAAAGGCATTACTATAGTCGGCTTCGGCCGCCGCGACTGGGACAGCGAGGCATGGCGTAATGAGGTGGCACAATTATTGGGTTCGCGGGTACGGCGCGGCCTCGATAATGCGGTGTTCGAGCAGTTTCGCCAGCGTCTGCATTTCTTTCAAGGCGATCTGGACGACCCGCAGGCTTACCGGCGTTTGGGAGAGTTTCTTGGCAAGGCGCCGTTCAGCAGTGAAAATATCGCGTTCTACATGGCGATACGTCCGGCGGAGTTCGGTGCCGTTAGCCAGTATCTGGCCGATGCCGGTCTGCATCGAGAAGAGGACGGCTGGCGGCGCCTGGTTATTGAAAAGCCATTCGGCTATGACATGGAAAGCGCCGAGAGACTTGATGAGCATTTGCACCGCAATTTCAGCGAGGGGCAGATTTTTCGTATCGATCAC
>JBDSMM010000059.1:0-18211 GCA_039915825.1 Gammaproteobacteria bacterium
CGGCCAGTAGCCAAAGTAAAAACGTGGCATAAAGCTTGGGACTCTGCATGAGCTTGTCGGCGGCGAGCACGTTGATATAGCCGAAGCCGTTGGAATCGCTGCGCAGCAGGTCGAATAGATCGAGCGCGGGTTCGCCGAAGAATTGCTCGCAGCCTTGCTGCTCAAGAACCAGCAGATTACGTTGGATAGCGCCGACGGACGTTGCGCTCACATTGCCATAAGTCGTGGCGAGAGTCTTTGCATTATCGGCGATAAAGGTGAGCATGGAGCGCAGATCATTGAGATCGAGTAGCAACAGCCCTTGATCATCGGCGACCTTGAAGGCGAGATTGAGCACACCGGCCTGGGTATCGTTGAGATCCAATAGGCGCGCGAGTAATAGCGGCCCCATATCCGATATCGTGGCACGGATGGGATGTCCCTGCTCGCCGAATAAATCCCAGAAAATCGTGGGGAATGCGCGTAATGGATAATCAGTGAGGCCAATCTCCTTGGCACGTTCCTGAAGCTTGGGTTTGGCCTCGCCTGTCTGGCTGATACCCGCGAGATCGCCCTTAACGTCGGCCATAAACACGGGGACGCCCAAGGCTGAAAATCCCTCGGCAAGAATTTGCAGCGAAACGGTTTTACCTGTCCCGGTGGCGCCGGCAATCAAGCCATGGCGGTTAGCAAGTTTGGGCAAAAGATAGAGTGGGGTTTCGCCCAGCCCGACAAAGATTCCCGGCGATGTGTTCATGATGGTTCCCTCTAATGCGCTAATGCGGTTTTTCAAATTTTAATTATAGTCAGGAGCGAGGTGAATTGTTAAACATCGACCGCGTTGCGCCAATCCTCAGGGCCTAAAATTGTGCATAGAGCCTGCCGGGATTTAACATGCCAAGAGGATCGAAGGCCGTCTTGATGCGCTTGTGCAGCGCCATGAGAGCCGGACTCAATGGCTGAAAAACATCCCCGCCATCTTGCGGACCGCTGTATTGTGTCGCATGCCCGCCGGCCTGAGTTGCGGCTTGCTGAATATGATACGCCGGCGCATCCGATTTGAGCCAGCGCTGTGCGCCGCCCCAATCAATAAACCATCGCCCCGGTAAATTTAGCGGCGGCGTAGCCGGCGGCACGGATAAACGCCATAAGCAACTATCGCCCTGGAAAAAAGCATGCTCGTGCTCGCGCAGTGCATGCCAAAAGATAGCGCTGTTCGAATCGGCCGCGCCACCCAATCGGGAACGCGCACTGCGTACACCGGCTTCGCTGCCGGACAGCCGTACATGAATTGCCTGGCCGTCATAGGCTGCGGCAGATAGCGGAAGCGATGATCCTGCCCAACGATTCATCTGTTCTATTGCCTGTGCCGGTGGATGTTCAAAGCATAGAGTTTCCTCGGCTGCGGGGCGAGGCAAAACCTTGAGCGAAACTTCCAGCAGAATGCCCAATGTACCCATGGCGCCGACCATAAGGCGCGAGACGTCGAAGCCCGCCACGTTTTTCATCACCTGGCCGCCGAAAGTCAGAATCTCACCCTTGCCGTTGAGTATTTTTACGCCCAGTACCACGTCACGCACCGCACCGGCATAAGGCCTGCGCGGGCCGGATATTCCACAGGCGATGGTGCCGCCCAAGGTTGCGTTGGGGCCAAAATGCGGGGGCTCGAAGGCTAGCATTTGAGAATGTGCCGCCAGCAGCGATTCGATTTGGGTGAGTTTGGTTCCGGCACGCGCGGTGATGACAAGCTCGGTAGGTTCGTAGCTAACAATGCCGCTGTGTCCGATCACGTCCAGAGGTTTGCCTGTAGCAACGCGGCCATAAAAAGGTTTGCTATTACCGCCGGTAATATTTA
The DNA here is from genome assembly GCA_039915825.1 of Gammaproteobacteria bacterium. GTDB lineage: Bacteria > Pseudomonadota > Gammaproteobacteria > SURF-13 > SURF-13 > JBDSTW01. The sequence continues at coordinate 1,835 of JBDSMM010000059.1, forward strand.
TCGCAATGCCTTGTGCGGCGGCTTCGCGCACGCTGGTCTGAAGAAAATCGCTAAGGTCGGCAGTCATGGAAGCAGTTGAGCCAAGTCCGTTATTCTTGTATATGAAGAAATGAGGAGAATATTAAAAGTATGGATTTACACTGGTGCCTATAAAGCCAGGTATTACTACCTCATCAAAACCGTTCCAATTCTGGAAAGGCAAGTTTCCCTGCATGCACGTGCATCGCGCCAAACTCAGCGCAGCGGTGCAAGGTCGGCACGGCCTTACCGGGATTAAGCAATTCTTGCGCATCGAAGGCATGTTTGAGCGCGTGGAATTGTGTGAGTTCGGGTAGGGCGAATTGCGTGCACATCTGATCGAGTTTTTCGACACCCACCCCGTGTTCGCCGGTAATGGTGCCGCCCACGGCTACGCACAGTTCCAGAATTTTGCTGCCAAGTTGTTCCACACGCTCCAATTCCAACGGCTGGTTCGCATCATACAAAATCAACGGGTGCAGATTACCGTCGCCCGCATGGAAGACGTTTGCGATAGCCAGGCCATACTCGACAGACAGCTCAGCAATACGAATCAGCACCTCGGCCAGGCGTTTGCGCGGAATCGTGCCATCCATACAGTAATAATCAGGAGCCAACCGGCCCATGGCAGGAAATGCGGATTTGCGCCCGAACCAGAATTTTAACCGCTCAGCGTCATCGAGCGCCGTGCGCACCTCAGAGGCGCCGGCAGCCAGCAGTAATTCTCGAACACTCCAAATCTGTTCCGAGACCTCTTCATTTGCGCCGTCCATTTCGCACAGTAGCATTGCGGCGGCATCGAGCGGGTAGCCCACGTGCGCGTAATCTTCCACGGCACGGATGGCAAGCTTGTCCATCATCTCCAACCCGGCGGGTATAAATCCACCAGCGATAATCTGGTTAACGGCATTAGCCGCCTTTGCAATGTCATCGAACGCTGCCAATAGCACTTGGGCGCGTTCGGGTTTAGGCAGAAGCTTCACAGTGATCTCGACGATCACGCCCAACAGTCCCTCGGAACCGTGCATCAAGGCAAGCAGATCGTAGCCGGCGGAATCGAGCCGGGCTCCGCCCAACTCCAGCAATTCACCATCCATCGTTATTAACTTAAGGCCGAGTACATTATGCACGGTGAGCCCGTATTTTAGACAATGCACGCCCCCGGAATTTTCCGCCACGTTACCGCCAATGCTGCACGCAATCTGTGATGATGGGTCGGGAGCATAATAAAGCCCCAGCGGGCCGACAGCCTGCGATATGGCAAGATTGCGCACGCCGGGCTCCACGCGCGCGATGCGATTCAGGGCATCGATTTCCAGGATGCGATTGAATTTAGCGAGGCTTAATATCACGCCATCGGAAATCGGCAGGGCGCCGCCGGATAAACCGGTGCCGGCGCCGCGCGCCACGATGGGTACTTGTAGGTTTCTGCACAGGCGCAATACAGCGCCAACCTGCTCCAGTGTCTCGGGCAGACAGACGGCAGCAGGCAGATTACGATACGCCGTGAGCGCGTCGCATTCATAGGGATGCAGGTCTTCGGCCTCGGCAAGCACGCAATGAGCGGGCAGAATGCGGCGCAATTCATCAATCAAGACGGATTGATTGCGGGATGTCAAATTTTCCTGGACGGTTGTGTGCGACATGCTATCCACGTGTAAGCGGTTAGTTACTGCATTTCCTGCAAGGTCAAGCCAGGTCAGTTGCCGTCCAAGTCTCGGAGCATGCGAACGGCGCGAAAAGCCCCGCAACCATGCGAGCTTCAGGGATTTGGTAGGAAGTGTGTAGATGGCTCCCCGGGACGGACTCGAACCGCCGACCCAGTGATTAACAGTCACTTGCTCTACCGACTGAGCTACCGGGGAATATAGGGTTGTGTATAGTACGGGCGAGGCTGTATTTGGTCAATACAATTGCTATTCAGCCGACTCATTTAAGTCCGTGAGGAGAGTCAGCTGTTGTTCCAATAGATATCAAGGGCTCAAAACAGCCCGACCTCCAAAACGAGCCTCCCATTGCGCACGGTCACTGACTTTAGAAAGCTCTTGGCCAGCGATTGATTCGGATCGTCTGCTTTCAGCGTATAGATAGGTATTTGCGACAAGGTCTCCTTGGCGATGCCTTCTACCAGGATGCGTATATCACTTTGGTATTGCTCAGGGACGCCGGCAACATGCAAGCGCTGCATTTCGGGATCCAGAAGAAAAAATTCGCCTGTTTTGGGTACATAGTGCAGTTTGCCATCCATCAGGCCGCGAGCCTTGCCGCTAATATTGCCCAATGAGGTCGTGGAAACGGTAAGCTCCATGCCAATGCGATCCGACTTGTCTTTCAGTATGATGCGCGGATCGGACAGGGTGACGGTCATGAACGGCGTCTGTTCCTGGCGCGGAAATTGACCGGCCAATTGGGTTTGCAACTCACCTGCCGTGAGTTCTTTGGTGAAGGCCATTACCTGCGGCGTCATCAAGAGCAGGAATATCAGTGCAGCTGCCTGTAAGTGTGGTTTCATGTTCATTGCACTCGGTATTTACCTGCATTGTAGTGCATGCAGGGGGGTGTGGCGACGTGAATATAGTGAGCTGTAATTATTCGCTCATAAAGCGTGATCTGATTTTGCTATGCATTTAATGAGCAAACAAGATAAGCTTTTGCCTGCGCATGTTTAACCTATTTACCAGGCAGATAAAAACAGTGGCATAAGGGTGGGCAAGGATAATCAAGATTACCTGGTTTATGGATTCTACTAAGGGTTGGCATGGGGTTGGCATGCACGCTTTAAATAAAGGTTAATAGGTGTAGAACAGTGAGTGCAGACCATGACCGATAATTTAATTTTGCGGCTGGATATTACCTGCCAACCCATCGAGTGGATTCACTGGCAGACGGCCGCCTGCCTGTATGCGCGCAACCGGGTATCGTGGGATGCCGGCGAAACTGTGATGCCGATCATGGGCGGTATATCGAAGCTGACCGGTCAGCGCAGCCAAATCGCGCTCAATTCAATTATCGTCGTGCGCGGTACGCCGAATTATAAAAAGAGCCATTTAACTCCGCCGCTGACCAATCGTGAATTGTTCGCGCGTGACCGCCACACCTGTCTTTATTGCGGCGATGAATTTCCGGGGCGCTGGCTTACGCGCGATCATGTGATGCCGCGTTCAAGGGGCGGGCTGGACGTCTGGGAAAACGTGGTAACGGCCTGCAAGCCCTGTAACGAGAAGAAAGGTGCGCGGCGTCCGGAGCAGGCGCGGATGCCACTGCTGGCAGTGCCCTTTGCACCGAACCGGGCGGAATATCTAGCATTGTTAAACCGGAAAATTCTGGCGGATCAGATGGAGTTTCTTAAGCTGCAATTTCGCAAGGGTAGCCGTCTGTTGGAGTGAAGGCGTGTAGTTAGAGTTTTAAGCCGCGAAACTCCCGCTTTTAGGAGTGAATTATGAACGACCTCCCGCTTTGATGATCTCAAGGTCAGGGTACGACACGTTCTGAAATATCTTTTCACCATTTAATTCAATCAAGATTTACATATTGGCAGACGGCAAGGATTAGCCAGGTTTTGTACAAATGGAGGCATCGTGACTGCAACTGCTACCACCCCTTTACCAAGCCGCAGGCCGCCATTCCTTTCCAAGGAATCCATAGGGAGCCGCTACCTCGAAGTGCGCGGGCTGACCGAGTCGCTGTGCCGGCCGCTCGCCATCGAAGATTATGTGATACAGACCATGCCCGATGTCAGTCCGCCCAAATGGCATCTGGCACATACCAGTTGGTTTTTTGAAAACTTTTTGTTAATACCTTTCCTTTCAGCCTACCAACCCTTTCACCCCGAGTTTGGCTACCTGTTCAATTCGTATTATGAAACGGTGGGTAGCTTCCATCCGCGCAAGCATCGCGGGCTATTGTCACGTCCTACGGTGGAGCAAGTGTATGGTTACCGCAGTCATGTAGACCGCCTCATGGGGGAATTGATCGATAGTGTCGATGCCGAACAATGGCATGTTATCGCGCCGCTAATAACGCTGGGCTTGCATCACGAGCAGCAGCATCAGGAATTATTGCTGACCGACATCAAACACATCTTCGCCACGAATCCGCTACACCCTGCTTATCGCCCGTCGGCAGACGTGCTTATCGGTGATGTTGCTCCATTGCAATGGCTGGATTATCACGGCGGGATTCGTCAAATCGGTCATAACAGTGATGAATTCGCATTCGATAATGAAATGCCGCGCCATCGTATTTATCTGGAAAACTACCGTCTCGCCACGCGCCTCGTTACCAACGGTGAGTATCTGGAATTTATTGAGGCTGGTGGATACGGCAAGGCGCAATATTGGTTATCCGACGGATGGCGGACTGTGCAAACGCAGCACTGGCAGGCGCCGCTTTATTGGGAACTCCGTGCCGAAGGTTGGTCGCTGATGACGCTTTCAGGAATGTGCGCACTTGTTGCAGCAGAGCCGGTCAGCCATATCAGCTATTACGAGGCCGATGCCTATGCGCGTTGGGCCGGAAAGCGGCTACCTACAGAGGCCGAATGGGAGCATGCAGCAACGCAGACTCCTGTAGCGGGAAACCTGCTTGAGTCGGGTCTATTGCACCCCGGTGTACTAACCGCTAATACCTGTTTGCCCGCACAGATGTTCGGCGATGTTTGGGAATGGACGCAAAGCCCTTATACGCCCTATCCCGGCTATCAGCCCAGTGCGAATTCACTGGGCGAGTATAACGGCAAGTTCATGTGCAACCAGATGATCTTGCGCGGTGGTTCCTGCATCACATCCGCCAGCCATCTGCGCGCGAGTTATCGCAATTTTTTCCCGCCCGAGGCACGCTGGCAATTCTCAGGTTTACGGTTGGCGGAAGATGTATGATTAATATGGCTGTTGCCTTTCACGATTTTCATCCCGAGCATGATGATTTTTTGCAGGATGTGCTGACCGGTTTAGGTAAGTCGCAAAAAGAAATCCCCGCCAAGTATTTTTACGATGAGCGTGGCTCTGCCTTGTTCGATCAAATCAGCGAATTGGAAGAATATTATCCTACGCGCACAGAAATTGGCTTGTTGGAAAAATACCGCACCGAAATCACCTCAGCCCTGGGAGAAAATTGCCTGCTGGTAGAATACGGCAGCGGCAGCAGTAGCAAAGTCTCGATCTTGCTGGACGTACTGCAAACGCCGCTTGCTTACATGCCGATCGATATCTGCAAGGGGTATTTATTACATTCCTCCAGCCGCATTTCCGCCTTGCATAAGAATTTGGAAGTGGTTGCCATTTGTGCCGACTACATGCAGCTAACGATGCTACCCCAAGGCAATAAATTTGAGAATGCAAAAAAGGCGATCTTCTTCCCGGGTTCGACGATCGGCAATTACAAGCCGATGGAGGCCATACGTCTACTTAAAAACGCCCTCAAACTGGTCGGACCCGGCGGGTGCATGCTGGTCGGCGTTGACCTGAAAAAAGATACCGAAATCCTGCATACTGCCTACAACGATGCGCGCGGCATCACTGCCCAATTTAATTTGAACATGCTGGAGCGCATCAACCGTGAGCTACACGCCAACTTTTGCCTGGCCGCATTTAGCCATCATGCATTTTACAATGAAGAACGCGGACGTATCGAAATGCACTTATTGAGCCTGCACGAGCAAACCGTAAGCGTGAATGATGTCCCTATTTACTTCCGCGCCGGAGAAAGCATCCATACGGAGAATTCATATAAATATACCTTGGGCGAATTTCGGGCTATGGCAGAGGCCGCCGGCTTCAAGACCGATCAGGTTTGGGTTGATGAGAAACAACTATTCAGCCTGCATTATTTGAGTGCTCCTTAGTCAAGGTTATGTCGATTCAGGCACCTTATTCAGCTACGCGCGAACAGCGCATTGCTAGTCTTGTTCAATGCGATTACGACACATCACGCCTGGATCCGCTACAGGTGGACTTTGATTTTTCTACCGATTCCTGGGGACAGTTAAAGCTGCCCTATATGGCGGCGCGCATGGATATTTTAAAGCAACGCGCTATGCAGCATCCGTTGGATATTAAGCAGGTATTAGCGCAACATTTTCCGTTCAGGCATTTAATTACCACGCCGCGTGGACGCGATGCGGAAGGCTTATTGTTTACCGCCCTGGCGAAGCCAAACACCAAAGTCATTCAAAATATTTTGTTTCATACAGCGCGCGGTCATCAGCAGAGAAACGGCATGCTCTCCGCAGAGATTCCGCATCAGCAGGCATTTACCGACGATGCCTGTCCCTTCAAGGGCAATCTTGATCTCGATAAATTGGAACAACTACTCGATACAAAAACCGTCAGCATGGTATTTATCGAGGCATTGAGCAACGCTGTCGGTGGTCACCCTATCTCGATGGAAAATTTGCGCTCAGTACGCACGCTGGCTCATCTGCACAGTGTACCGCTCTATATGGATGCCACACGCGCTGTGGAAAATTGCGTGCTGATTCGCGAGCGCGAAATAGAATTCAAGGGCCGCGACTTGAGCGATATCATGCAGGAATTCTACGCGTGCTGCGACGGCGTCACGGTGAGTCTGGTCAAGGATTACGGCGTCACCGTAGGCGGATTGCTGGCTACAAATTCAGATGAGGTTTACCACCAGGCGCACGATCTGGCCTGCAATGCGAATTTAATACTGGATAACAGCGAACACACGCAACTTGCACAGGCGATTGACGATTGGGAGTATGTGGAAACTCAGGTTCAGGCGCGCATACAGCAAGTCAAAATGCTGGGTGTGGCCTTGCAGCATGCCGGTTTTCCCGTGCGCCTTCCGGTGGGCGGGCATGCCGTTATCCTCGACTTGGGCCGGTTAAATAATGCCGATAAAAATACAGGTTCAGAAGTGGCTTCTTATCTCACGGGGCTGTACGAGCATACGGGCATGCGTGGCGCACAACATTGGGGTGGCACAACTCCGAGGTATCGGCGCCCCTTATGGATACGATTGGCTGTGCCGTTGGGGTTCTCAGCAATGGACACGCTGGTTTCCGGACTGGATCCCGCCGGTGAACATATGTTTTGTACGGAACAGGTGTAAAAATTATCTCTACAACTGCCCAGAATCTGCCACAAATGTGTGACGGTGACGCGGCGTTGCTGGAGCTCGGTATTAGCTTACGTGCGGTCGGCTACCATTTCATTACCGTAAGCCCCGAAACGCACCGACGCGTGATTACACGCTGCGCACCTGCAGAGGCGAGTTCATTGCGCGATGTGTTCGGCTGGAGCCGTTGGTTCCGTAAGTCATTATTACCGGTGCCCATGTTGTCGCTGCTCGACGAGGCTGGGGCACTTGAACATAATGGGACGCTGCTGCGCAGCAAGGTGCGGTATTCATCGCTGGACGATGCGCTGTACGTGCATTCCGCCTACCCAACCGTGGCTGCTGAAGCCGTTTTTTTCGGGCCGGACAGCTACCGCTTTGCCGCGCTGATCCGGCGCGTCATTAGCGCTGCCGTGCGTACACCCATTAGATGTGCTGTGGACATTGGATGCGGGACCGGCGTAGGCGGTATTGTTCTGGCAAAAGTGCTGCATGATCAGCCGCGACGTTTGGTGCTGGCGGATATTAATACCCAGGCCTTACGCTATGCGCATATCAATGCTGCCTTGGCAAAAATTAAGCGATACGAATGCGTTGAGAGTGATGTGCTTCAGGCTGTCGATGGACCGGTCGATCTGATTATGGCGAACCCACCGTATTTGCTGGATGCGGGCTCACGGCTGTATCGTCATGGGGGAGGGCAATGGGGTTACGATCTGTCCCTGCGTATCGTGCGCGAATCCTTGCCGCGGCTCGCACCCGGCGGCAAACTTATTCTCTATACCGGTGCCGCGATTGTCGATGGTAAGGATGTTTTCCGGCAAGCCATTCAGCCCGAACTTGCGGCCGCAGGGATGCGCTACGACTACGCAGAAATTGACCCGGATGTGTTTGGCGATGAGCTGGAATATCCCGGCTATAGCGCAGTCGAACGCATTGCCGCTGTCTCGTTGATCGTTGAGGCATGACCCATGCAACGGATCAACTCTAATGCTGTCTCAAGTTATAACGCAGCATTAACTTTAGCCAAACATCAAACATAACTAGTATGATAACAATTACTTAATAGATAACCCTAAGGACGGGAGTCAACATTATGATGATGTCTGTAAGCCATAATACCGTTTCAGCATTTAACCAGGCCAACTCTGCTTTTCACGGTGAATTTCATCGAAAACTGGCGACGTTTAATCAACAACGACTCCAGCCCGGTTTCGGTAGTCCTTCATGGCAGGCTGACCTCGCTATGGAATCGAAGTTTCGTATTATGGAAGGTCATTTTGTCGAGAAGCAAAGGGCGGGCGTTGCCGCGCTAGCCGCTGAAGCGCCGCGTAGCGCGGACGCTTTTGTCGAATGGTTTGAAGGTCTGCGCGAGAGTGGGCCTGGCCAAGGTGATGCATTGTTTCCATGGCTGGCATCTACGGCAAGCATGACCGACATGCGCTGGTTTATCACGCAAGAGATTGCGGGCGAGGCCGGTTTTGACGATCTCGTGGCAATGACCCAAGTCAAATTTCCTGTCCAGGCCAAGCTTGAACTGGCAAGAAATTATTGGGACGAGATGGGGCGTGGAAGCGCAGGCGGCATGCACGGCCCGATGCTGGATAAGGTTGCGCAGGAACTGAAACTTGAGCCTTCCATAGAAAATACCGTATGGGAAGCGCTGGCGCTGGCAAATACCATGGTGGCGCTTGCCGCCAATCGCCGCTATGCCTATCACGCGGTCGGTGCGTTGGGCGTGATCGAGATGACAGCCCCTGGCCGCGTTTCACAAATTAATGCGGGACTTAAACGGCTGGGTGTTTCCGCCGAGGCACGCAGTTATTTTCAGCTTCATGCGGGCCTTGACATCAAGCACTCAGCGGCCTGGAATCGTGAAATCCTGCACTCACTGGTGCTTGCTAATCCACTCGCCGCACGGCCTATTGCGGAAGGTGCGCTGCTCAGACTCACCTGCGGGGCCCGTTGTTTCGAGCGTTATCGTCTGGAATTGGAGGTATAACGGGATAACAGGGAGCTGAAAACCTTCAGCGGCGCAAGCGCAGGTGAAATGCAACACCATCCCAAAGTGCAAACGGCTGTGCGCCGTTAAGTACCACCGCAAAGCCAGCCATAGCGGCAAGACGATTAACGTCGTTATGGTCCAAGAGGGGATTATTGCGATAGGAAAAATTCAATATCAGGAAATCGCCATCCGGCTTTAGCACCCGCGCCGCTTCGTGAAAATGCGCTTCCACCAAGGGCATGCCGGATTGGCATAAATAGGGGAAAGAATCGACTGCGAATACCAGCCCGAAACTATGGGCAGGAAATTGCGCAAGATCATAGCCAGGGGACTCCTCCAGATGCACATTGGCGAGTCCAGCGCAGCGGGTCTGCGCTTCCTTGATCATCTGCGCGGAGACATCAATACCTGTTATGTGTTGTAGTCTGGTGGCAAGTGCGCTTTGGAAGCGGCCGATGCCGCACCCGATTTCGAGCGCGCAATGCTCGGGTTTCAGTAAACCCCATTCCTCCATCTTGTCGACAACTTCCCCAGTGGCAGCCGCAAGTATTTCGGGATTGCCCAGTGAGTAGAGTGCTACGCTGGCCTCCGGCGATTGCTGAACGGACCAGTCGAACAACCGCTTGCAGAACGCAATGCCTGCCTCTACCGAGGGTGCGGGTTCGTCCGTGTCTACATCGGCAAGCAACATGTCGGTGATGCGGCCGCAACCGTCTTGGTTCTCCTTGATAAGTTCGGCTAACTCCTTCAGTAATTCCCTATGTCTGCTCCCTGAATCCGGTAGCGCGTCCACTCGCACGGCTAGATTATTCACCGCTATGCTAACTTTTTCCAGGCTGCGGGTTTCGATAAGCAGATACATAAGTGCCACCGCTGCGGAGATATCACCGCTGAGAAACTGCGATAATAGTGGCTGTAAGGCCGACGGATATACCTCGGAAATGAGCGTTTGTAGAGTAACTGAATGGCTATGGCTGGGGAGGATCATGCCAAATATCCCATTATTTTTAATTGGCCCAAGTCATGTCGAACTAATTTATCACCAATGTCGGTGCGGTAGCGCATGTTAGGAACGACTACCTTGCGCACCCGATCGTATACTTGCTGCTGCGCTGCCGGGACAGTCTCGCCGGTGCCGGTAACCACCATCACATAACCGACCGAGCCGCTGGTAATAAGCTGTGAGCCCAACAAGGCAACTTCACCAAAGTGCAGGTTATGTTTATCCGCCTCGGTCAAGTTGTCACTAAAACAGATGGGTGTGCCTTTCGAGAGATCGTCATAACCATATTCATACGGAAACGGCGGCACGGTAAGCACAACGCCGGCCGCGAAGCCGTCGCGGGTTTTAATGTCGAGCTCACTACGGGCAATCATCTTGCGAAAGATTTGATCCCAACCTTCCGCATGCAGCGCATCGCAAATAGCAAAGCCCGGATAGCCGAAGCGGCAGGTAAATTCGAGCGGCCAGATTCCGTTTTCATTTACAATGGTGTTGAGATTGATATAGCCGCAATAGTTCGATTCACGCAACTGCTCGGTCAGGCGTGACAAGGTCAGGTCGAAGATTGTTGCAGCGCCCCGATAAGTCACAATGGTGCCCATCTCACAGGTCAGTTCGCCCAGATCGCCGGGAAAGAATCGCTTGTGCTCCCAGTCCAGACAGGCCGGTGTTAGAAATTCATGACCGTTGAAATACGCACCGACACCAACCTCGATGCCTTCGATGTGTTCCATTAATATAAAGTCCGGCTGGACATTACCCCGCCAGCGGGATTGATGCAGGGATAGCAGCGCAATCATGTCGGCGCCGTTGTCCATCTCACCAACGTAATTGCGTGTGGAGGCAGATTCGCTGCCATTATTTTTGTAGACATAACGACATTGGGTGGTGTGCACGAAAGCTATGGCTTGTGCGTAGGAATCAAATGCATACGTCTTTGCTATGGGCATTCCCAAGCCGTGCAGGATTTTCTGGCCGAACACTCGATCGGACTCCAGCCTGTCGCCGAAGGCGCTGCTACCGATGACGTGGTATCCGTCACGTCTGAGTTGATCCTGCAGCTCACCCTTGGCCGCTGACTCGAAAAGTATGATGCCATCGGTTCCGGCTTCCTTGATCCACGGCAATTCTGCGCGCCAATCAGAAGAGCGGTAGATCATGCCCTTGAAAATGTCGTGCGCCTCGGGCGCCTCAATAAATACGCGCACTTCATGACCGGCAGCGGCAAGGCGGAAATACATATCGCCCAAGCTGTTGTATTCACCGATGCCGAGGACTCTCATGAGTAGTAGGTAAAGGTACTTTTGAAGATGATTAAGTGGGTTACGGCTTCAAGGAATCCCGCATACTAACGGATGTGTTCGCCGACTTCATCGGCCTTGCTTCTCTCTATTTAAAAACTGCCAGTTATTTTACCATTGAATACTGAACGGGTGCCTTGCTTGAGCGGGGCACCTTCCTGATCACCCATCCAGGCTGAGTAATGGATTATCTTCCCGTCTTTTTAGATATCAAAAACAAACCGTGCCTGGTCATCGGCGGCGGTGAAGTAGCAGCGCGCAAGGCCGCGCTACTGCTGCGCGCCGGAGGGCTTGTAACAATCGTTTCGCCCAGTTTGGCTACCACACTCCAGCAATGGGTCCAAGAGGCTAAGGTTAGTTATCGCTCAGCGGTGTTTAGCGAGTCTGATCTTGACGGTTGCTCCTTGGCCATTGCCGCTACGGACGACAGTACGGTTAACCGCCGGGTTTATGAACTCGCTGTACAAAAAAATATTCCGGTCAATGTGGTGGACAGCCCGGAGCTGTGCAGCTTTATTTTCCCCTCGATTGTCGACCGTTCACCCATCATCGTTGCGGTATCGAGCGGCGGTGCCTCGCCCGTATTGGCGCGGTTGTTACGCGCACGTCTGGAAACATTGATTCCCACGGCTTATGGACGCCTCGCGGCGCTGGCGGCAAGTTTTCGTGATGCAGTGAAGCAACGTTTCACTCGCCCTGCCGAGCGTCGCATATTCTGGGAAAAGATTCTGCAAGGGCCTATAGCGGAACGGGTATTCGCCGGTCAGTATGATGCCGCACGCACGGCGCTGCAAAATGAACTTGATGCTGACCATCCAAGCGCAACCGGCGAAGTGTATCTTGTTGGAGGCGGCCCCGGTGATCCAGACCTGCTTACGTTTCGTGCGCTACGTCTAATGCAGCAGGCGGATGTTGTATTGTACGACCGGCTTGTCAGCGATGATGTGCTGGACTTGACGCGTCGCGATGCCGAGCGTATCTACGTCGGCAAACGGCGCAGTGTGCATGCCGTGCGGCAGGAAGAGATTAACCGGCTAATGGTCAAACTCGCCAAAGAAGGTAAACGCGTGCTTCGCCTCAAAGGCGGCGATCCATTTATCTTTGGGCGTGGCGGCGAAGAGATCGATACCCTTGCCCAGGAAGGTATTCCATTCCAGGTAGTACCCGGCATTACCGCCGCGAATGGCTGCGCAGCTTATGCTGGCATTCCACTCACTCATCGCGATTATGCGCAGGCCTGTATTTTTGTAACGGGCAATCTGAAAGATGGCAGTATGGATCTCAATTGGGATGCCTTGGTACAGCCGCAACAAACGATTGTTGTCTATATGGGATTGGTGGGGCTGGATATTTTATGCCATGAATTGATAGCGCATGGACTGCCCGCAACCATGCCTGCCGCATTAATCCAGCAGGGCACGACACGCAATCAGCGCGTGCTGATGGGTACGCTGGAGTCACTGCCTGAAATTATTATAAATACGGAAGTGCATGCACCAACATTAATTATTATCGGTGAAGTGGTGAAGCTGCATGACAAGCTGGCGTGGTTTAATCCGGGCCCAAATACGGAAAATAGTCGGAACGAAACTAGTTGACCAACATCAGTGCTTGAAAGCGGGCGCACGCGGCACCCGAATCGAGATTAGTGCGGGCGATCATGGCGCCAGCGTCGATGGAATTAGCTCGCCCGGTGCGCTGAAGGACAGCCGCGGCGGCCAGCACCAAGCTGTCGCGCATCGGTCCAGATACGCCATTGAGCGCATTAAGTCCTTCCTGGGCAGCAGCAACGGCCATAGCTTGATGGTGAAATACCTGCATGGAATCGGCACCATCCGGAAGTGCTGTATTGCGCACAATCGATTCGATACCGGCCTCGCGCGGAGCGAGCCTGTCTGAAATATCAACACCATCAGCGTTGAAACCCGCCAGCTTGCTGAGTGCGTTGAGCGGCGGAACGACTCCACCTTCAATTCCGCGCACGACCAGCGCCGAGGCATAGCCGGCATGGCGCGCAAGCTGTGGGAGCAATTGTTCGTATGCGGTATGGACATATCCCACCATCAAATGATTCTTCCCGCGAGCCCTGATCGGTCCGCAGAATTTCTCCAGCGTTGCCAGACACGGCCGCTTGACGATCAGGCGGCGCAATTCGGCGAGGCCATACAGATCCGGATTGGAGAAACGCTGGTCGACATAAGCCCAGCCGATCTCAGGATTGCTCACACAGGCGGCCGCGTCCTCGGGGTTAAGATTTACATTAATTCCCGCAGCGGCCAAAATTTGATGATGAGTCAGGCCAAATTTGGGACCGAGTTGCTCGCAACCGTGCGACACGGCAGGTAGCCAGCAGGCTGCGAGCAGGGCTGGCAGAAAAGGCCCAGCCGGTAAATGCCGCAGGAAACCGTCATAGGGATCGGCGATATCAATTAAATCATCGACGTCGGCGCAACTAAAGTGAGTGTGTGCCCGTAGCGCTTCGAGGATGCCCAAATTCTCATCTTCGGATTCGCGCTTCATGCGCAGGGCAATAAGAAAAATGGCGGCCTGCACAGGGTCGGCCTCCCCCGCCAGTATCAGCTCCATCCCATCACGTGCCTCTTCGCGGCTCAAATCCTTGCTCATCTTCGGACCGGTGGCGATCCGTTTAATATATGAACTCATTCTGGATTCGGTCATAGTCTTCTCACTGCCTTGGCACAGTGTGCGCGGCGCACGGTAGGGAATTTTATCGTTGGCGTATATCATACACTGCGTCATTACCAGGCAGGCACTAGTAATCGTGTTAGAAAATGAGTGTTTTTTGCGACCGAGTTTATGTCGAACGATGAACTGATAATAGAGGTCAGTATCGCAGAGCAGCGCCTGCGTTTGCGCGTGGCGGGCTCGCTAGCGTTCGACATCGCCGTGAGTACGGCGAAGAACGGCCCGGGGGAGTTTGCCGGCAGTGAGTGCACGCCCTGCGGCTGGCATATTATTCGCGCCAAGATCGGGCAGGGTTGCGCAACCAATACCGTGTTCGTAGGGCGTCGCCCCACGGGCGAAATCTACGCGCCGCGGCTGCGCGAAGATTTTCCACAGCGCGACTGGATACTCACACGCATCCTGTGGCTAAGCGGTTTGGAACTAGGCAAGAACCGCTTGGGAAAAGTCGACACGATGCGCCGCTATATTTATATTCATGGCTGTCCGGACGAAGATGTGATGGGAGAGCCAAGCTCGCACGGCTGCATAAAAATGCGCAATAGCGATGTTATCGAATTATTCAACCGTGTGAGGGTGGGTACACGCGTACTCCTCAGTGCGTAACCCCCGACCGGTGCTCGCGGCGCATTGTGGGCTAGGCATTTGGGCAGCAGAAGAATGTCGTGCTGACCTTGCGTGCGCTCAATCAGGCGGTGGCTAAACGCCGACCCCCTCCCGGGCTGATCTTCCACACGGATCGGGGTATCGAATATATGCCCATGCCTCGTTGGGTGTCTCAGTAATGAAAGCGCAACTGAGCGATCATCAGCGCATCATTCTCGATGCGATACACCATGCGATGCTCATCTGTGATTCGGCGTGACCAAAACCCTGAGAATGCATGCTTCAACGCTTCGGGCTTGCCCACCCCGTTGAAAGGCTGGCGCTGTGTCTCCCGTATTAACTTGTTGATTCGATCAACTATGCGCTTGTCTTGCTTCTGCCAATATAGGTAGTCTTCCCAGGCCTCGTCAGCGAAAATCAGTTTCACTTGTCCAGCTTGCGCTCAACGCCTTTACCAGAGTTCAGTTGCGCGGCAGCCGCAAGAAGGCGCATCGCATTGGCGGGCGTGCGCAAGAGGTAGGCAGTCTCCTCCAGCGCCTTGTAGTCTTCGAGGGAAAGCATCACGACGGACTGTTCTCCGTTGCGAGTAATAATCAAAGCTTCGTGGTCGTCGCAAACGCGATCCATGGCGCTGGCGAGGTTCGCGCGAACGGTGGTGTAGGTAATTGCATCCATAACGTGGCTCCTTATATGTACGTGTTACTGTACATTAAAAACAGCGAACTGTCCAGAACAACGGCGACACCCCAACCCTGCATTCGAGCGGGACTGCCGTAAAAGCGTGGCAGCCCCTCAAGTTGAACGTTTAGGGCTTCTTGACAATTCATCAAATGTACATACAATGTAATTATGATTAAATTTGAATGGGATTTAGCTAAGGCCGCATCAAATAAAAAGAAGCATGGGGTTTCATTTGAAGAGGCAGAATCTGTTTTCTATGATGAATTTGCTGTGCAATTTTATGATGAAGAAAAATCAGAATCCGAGGACAGATTCCTCATACTAGGTTTTAGTGGTGAGGCTCGCATACTAATCGTCTGTCATTGTGAGCGCGAACAAGGCAAGACCATTCGTATCATTTCCGCTAGAAAAGCAACCAATCATGAAAGTGAGTATTACAAAGGAATTAAACTATGAAAACTGAATATGATTTTTCAAAAATGAAATCGCGAAAAAATCCCTATGCGACTAAACTTAAAAAATCTGTCACGATGAGGCTAGGTGAAGACGTTATTGGCTATTTTAAGCTAATGGCTGACGAAAAAGGTGTGCCGTACCAAAGCCTCATCAACCTCTATTTACGTGACTGTGTTTCAAATCATAGAAAAATTGATATTTCCTGGCAATCTACGCCCTAACCCATCATTCCGCTGGGGCGCAAAACCGTCGTCCCTCAACTTTACGTTTGGGCGGCGCGTAGCGCCACGAAGTGCGTAGTCCAATTTAAGTAACAAGGGAGCCTAGAGATGCGTGGTAAAAACGAGCGCAGTGATGACGCTAGACGCGCGCTCACCAACGGGCCGCGAGTTGCTTATTGCAGGGCACAGAATGATAATTACACATCCTATGCATTTTGGAGTCCGCCATGAAAGTCTATTCAGCGGTAATTGAACGGTGCCCACAAACTGGCCTGTTCGTTGGTTTTGTACCCGGTTTCCCCGGCG
>JBDSMM010000109.1:0-8115 GCA_039915825.1 Gammaproteobacteria bacterium
TCAGGGCGATGAAAATCGCCTTTCAAAACAACCGGGCGGGAAAATCCATTCAGGGCGCCAGCACTATCAGCCAACAAGTGGCCAAGAATTTATTTCTCTGGCTGAATCGCAGCTACCTGCGCAAGGGGCTGGAGGCCTATTTCACCTTGCTGATTGAAACGCTGTGGTCGAAACAGCGCATTCTCGAGGTCTACATGAACATCGCGGGGATGGGAAATAATGTATTCGGTGTCGGTGCGGCGAGCCAATATTTTTTCAATAAACCCGCCAGCATGCTAACGCCTCAAGATGCGGCACTGCTAGCAGCGGTGCTGCCTAGCCCGTCGCGGCTAAAAGCGGCACGCCCTTCCGCTTATGTTAGGCAACGGCAACAATGGATTTTAACGCATATGAATTTGTTGGGTGGCATCAGGTACCTTAGAAATATTTAATACGTACTTAATGGATGATGCGCATCTTTTGATCTTGATCTGCATTGCCCGGAACCCATACTTTTACCTTAATCGCCTCAGCTTAGAATGAAATGAATCAGCACAGTAACCGAATCAACCCTCCATGGCGCCGCCCTCGTCGCGTGTTACGCTCAAGTTTTCCGGAGGAAATATGGAGCTGGTTATTAGACCCGACATCGCTGACACGCCGCTTGCGAAAGGCTTGTGATGGGCGCTTCGAGGTGCAATTGTTGAGTCAGCACTGGGCGCGCCCAAGCCGGGAAGAGGCGAGGGTGCTCGGCATGCGCACCGGGGCCTGCGCCAACGTGCGCGAGGTGTATCTTCTATGCCGTGAACAGCCCTGTGTTTTTGCGCGCACGGTAATCCCGGCGCGCACTCTGAGGGGTAAATACCGTCGCCTCACCCGCTTGGGCAACAAGTCCTTGGGCGCAGTGCTGTTCGCTGACAAATCCATGCGGCGTAGCAGTTTGGAAATAGCGCATCTTATGCCGGGCCAGCGTTTATTCGAACGTGCATTGCGCGACCTGCTTGCCAGGCCGCCGCTCATTTGGGGACGGCGTTCACTGTTTCATCTGGCAGGCAATCCGTTATTGCTGTCCGAAATATTTTTACACGATATGCATCAATGCCAGTGCACAAAATAAGCAGCCAGTGGTATCAGTACGCGCTGCTGATGCGCCTCAATCGCCCCATCGGGATTTTCCTCCTGCTGTGGCCAACCTTATGGGCACTGTGGATTGCCGGCAACGGGCG
Organism: Gammaproteobacteria bacterium; assembly: GCA_039915825.1. Taxonomy (GTDB): domain Bacteria; phylum Pseudomonadota; class Gammaproteobacteria; order SURF-13; family SURF-13; genus JBDSTW01. Next base: position 1,206 of record JBDSMM010000109.1, read on the forward strand.
GCCGGACGCGTTGGTTTTCAGCGTGTTCATGCTCGGCGTCATCCTGATGCGCTCGGCGGGTTGCGTTATCAATGATTATGCGGATCGCAATATTGACGCACACGTAAAACGCACTGCAGACCGTCCGCTCGCCGCAGGTCGCGTCTCGGCCAAATCGGCGCTGATTCTATTCGCCATACTGTGTTTGGTCGCATTTGGTCTGGTGCTGTTGATGAATACATTAACCATCCTGCTGGCTTGCGTAGGCGTGTTGCTTGCCGTGAGTTACCCGTTTTCTAAACGCTATACATATTTGCCACAAGTGCATCTGGGCATGGCATTCGGCTGGGCCGTGCCCATGGCATTTGCGGCGCAGACGAACAGTCTGCCGCCGGTGGCCTGGCTACTGTTTATTGCCACGGTATTGTGGGCAACCGCCTACGACACAATGTACGCCATGGTGGATCGCGAGGATGATTTGCGTATCGGTGTAAAATCGACCGCCATTTTATTTGGTGATGCGGATCGTCTGATCATCGCAGTAATTCAAATCACTTTATTTATCGTACTGATTATCATCGGTACGCAAATAAAGTTGGGTATTTATTATTATCTGGGTTTGCTGACCGCAGCGGGCTTGGCGCTCTATCAACAATATTTAATCCAACATCGCGATCCTGCCCAATGCCTCCGGGCTTTTCTCAATAACAGTTGGTTTGGGCTTGCCGTATTTTCCGGTATTGCGCTGCACTATTTATTACGCGGCTGACGGCTACTCGACTCGGAGGTTACGCATGGCATTAACGGCTATATTTAAATCGCGTATTGTGTTGCCCCTTTTATTGGCGATGAGCGCACTCGCTGCGCTACCCCTATCGCAAGGTGCCGAACCCGAGTCACCGGCGACCATACCTCGTGTAGACGCGGCAAACGCAACCGAGGCTCAGGAACTTGAGGCGCGCCGTCGAACCGTTGAAGAAGAGCAGGTCAACGTTGCACGCGAGCGCCGCGAACTCAATATCCTGCGCGAGAAAAATGCGCGGCAGCTGAAGGCACTCGATATCGGCCAGATCGTACGCGTCACTGTCGAGCAGGCGGAGCTTGATGCCGATTCTGCGCGCGTCAATCTCAGCGGCGTAGAGGTAGAGCTACAAAGTGCAACACAGAAACTCGAAGCCTTGCGGGCCAGCATTGAGGATCTACAAAAGCGCCTGGAGGTCTTTAGCAATAACCCTTCCGATACCCCAGAAGCACAACAAGCTGCGGCCGCCATCGGCGAAGATCTCGCGCTGCAACAGAAATTTTTAGCGCTCGAGGATCAGCATGTTGCCAACCTTCAGGCGGCGCACTTTATTGCCAGTCAGCGTCTTGAGATCGCCACCAAGTGGGCCAATGAGTTGCGCAATCAATACCAGATGGCGCGCGAGTTAAGCGACAAGGCAGCACTCGGTCAGTTGCAGGAACGTATTCAAAAGGAGCAGCAGGCGTTGCTGGCGGAAGTCGCTGAAATTCGTCAGCGTTTGAATGCCGCGCAGGGAACTTCAAGTGAGGCCAGGGACACGCGGCATCAGCTCAAGACCAGCCTGCTGAAAACCGAGGAACAGGCACGGCTGAAGCAAACTGATCTTGCCTTGGCCCAGGCCCAGGCACGACTCAACAGCATCGAGTCAGTGCTGACAAACAGCGCGGCTGATACAGACGAACTGACGATCACCGTGAAGCAAGCCAATGTTTTATTACAGGAGCTTGCCGCGCGCAGTACATTTTTGAAAAATAAAACGGCATTGGTGAAACAGCAGCAGGGCGCCCTTATTAAAAGCCTGTCAGTGGCATCACCACAGCGTAAGCACGCAATTCAGGACAGTCGCGTGCTCGCGCAAGTGCTGGACGACCTAGGCAAACAATCCAAGCAACTTGCGTTTTTGACGGAGACCGCATTTGATCGACGTGACAAACTAAAGGCGAGTTATGAGCGGAAGTTACGGGAAGGTCTGCTGGTAAGACAGACCTTCCCGGCTGACGTTGCCACCTGGCATGCATTGGGCCAGGAATTTGCCTCGTTGCCGGCCACCCTGTGGCAGACCACCTTCAATAAACTTATTAACACCACGCGCGAATCCACAAACTTCAGCCTAATGCTGGCCGCATTGCTCGAACTCGCCTGGCTGGGGTTGGTGCTGGGAACTTACCGCTATCTCACCCACAACGCGGCGCCTATGGCGTCATCCAATCATGTTTTCCTCGCCGGCGTGGTACGCGTCACATCTCGTTTGGTGCGCGCTAACATCATCAGCGTTGCCATCATCGGGGCATTGTTTATTTTGTTCATCCTGGCGGGCATGCCGCAGCCAGGGTTTGGTATCTTTATTTTATTTTCACTGGCGTGGTTGAGCTATAAATTGGCCATTGATCTCGCGCAGATGCTGTTGCTCGATGGATACTTTACGCAAGGCGCGTCCTACCCGCGTTTGTACCGCGCATTGCGTTGGGGAATCCTGGCACTCGCCCTGCTCAGCCCTCTAATGCTGTTGGGGCACTTTACCCCCGCCTCGCCAGTAATGCGTGATTTTACTGATCGCCTGTTTATGGTGCTGCTCATACCCGGCTTGATCCTGATATTGCGGCAGCGCGAACTTATTGTTGCACCGCTGCGTCTGGTCGTTACCTCACGCTGGGCGCGGGCTGGTGAACGAATCATTATTGTATTATCGCTCGCCTTACTGGTAAGCGCGCTGGTCGGCGTCACCGGGTATATCAATCTGGCCTGGGCCATTGCCCTCTATGTCGGATTATTTTTAGTCGTGTTGGGCGGTTGGTTGCTGCTGCGCGGCCTGTTGCGCGATCTGTTCAAAATGTTTCGAACTCGCATCGCCTCGCGTAATTACGGCGTAGCGGGGCGCCACCCTTTCCTCGAAAATCTAATCGATCCGCTCGGGCGTATAGCCCAGATCGCGTTATTTATCCTGGCTTGGGCCGCGTTATTCCAGCTTTACGGCTGGGATGCGGGATCGCCGGTGGTGCGCGATAGCAAGGAGGTGCTGTTCACGCCGCTGATTACCGTCGACGGTCGCCCTATCACTATTTTCTCCATATTGCTGACCGTGCTGATCATCATTGCTGTACTGCGTGTCGGCGGCTGGAGCCGCGAAATCACCTACCGCTGGCTGTTTTACAAAATTACCAACAGCGGCACCCGCCATAGCTTGTCGGTGTTCACGCAATACGCCGTGGTATTGATCGGATTTTTAATTGCGTTACGTGTACTTGGCATTAACCTCACCACGCTTACCGTGTTCGCGGGCGCCCTGGGCGTTGGCATCGGATTTGGCTTGCAAAATATCGCGAATAATTTCGTCAGCGGTATTTTATTGCTCATCGAGCGCCCGGTACGCACCGGCGATACCGTCACCATCGGCCCCAATCAAGGCTCCGTTACGCGCATCGGCATACGGTCGCTCACGGTAAAAACGCCGGACAATCTGGAGGTAATTATCCCGAACGCCGATGTCATTTCACATCCCTTCACAAACTGGACGTTCAGTGACACCGTGGTGCGATCCTCAATAGCGATTGCGATTTCTTACCAGAATGATCTGCACCTGGCACGCAAACTTATCGAAGATATACTGAATAAACACTCCTCAATCATCCGCTCAACAACGGCAAATGTATGGTTGGAGGAATTTGGCAACGCCACGGTACTGTTTCGCATCCATTACCTTATCGATTTATGTACCAGCAATGGCAGTGAAGTGAAGTCCGCTTTGCTATTCCAGATATGGGACAGCTTCAAGCAGGCCGGCATCCGTTTTCCCGGCTGCCCCTCCGACCCGCCCGCCACACCCATGCTCGCACCGGATATTGGGCCGATTGCACCGCCCGCCACGCTTTAGTGCAGCACTCTGCGCATACGCGTATAATGCAGGTTGAATACGCCCCCGATTCAGATGCTTGTAATAATGATCGTGTGAGGGAACCTAACCGCTGCTTGCCCGTCTAAATAGTATGCAAGGCAATTTATGATCCTTCTTAAATAACTCCAGCTTTACCCTGAAACCATTTTTACCCCTGAAAGGAGCAATAAACATGAAGAAAATTCTAATTACTCTAGCCTTGGTAGTGCCATTGGCCGCTTGTCAAACTACCGACCCTCACGGTCAGCAAACTTCGGGCGTCAATAAACAACAGGCTGGCACCGTGGTCGGCGGCGTATTGGGCGGTGTGTTGGGCTCGCAGATAGGCGACGGTAAAGGCCAAATTGCAGCGACCATCGGTGGAGCGCTTCTGGGTGGCCTGCTGGGAGGCTCGGTTGGTGCCTCAATGGATAGGAACGATGAAATGCGCGCCTATCAAGCGATGGAGAATAATCGCGTAGGTCAGGTCAGCACTTGGCGCAATCCCGATACGGGCAGCCAGGTTACCGTTACCCCAACGCGCACTTATACCGGCGCCTCGGGCCAGACCTGCCGCGAATATGATACGCGCGTAACCATCGACGGTCGCCGCGAAGATGCTCATGGCACCGCTTGCCGCGAGAGCGATGGCTCATGGCGCATAGTGAGTTAAGCATAAAATAGTATTTAGCAGAAAGCATGGCCCTCTCCGCCTGGAGAGGGCTTTCGCTTACAGGACATGAGACCTTTTTCAGAGGCCTGTGAGCAAAACAAAAACCCTATCCTCGCTATTCTGCGTACCGTTTTCGCAACACACAAAAAGGTTTTGGAGATCGGCAGCGGTACCGGTCAGCACGCGGTATATTTCGGCCACCATCTTCCTCACCTCCTTTGGCAAACCAGCGACCTGCCCGAAAATCATGCCGGTATTCGGTCATGGATAGATGAGGCCGGAATTGATAATGTACTGGCACCGCTTGCCCTCGACGTGGCATCAGCCGATTGGCCCATCGATTCCGTGGACGCCATCTTCAGCGCCAACGCGATCCACATCATGTCATGGAATCATGTAGTAAAAATGTTTGCGGGTGTCGGACGGGTTTTAGATATAGGCGGCACCTTATGCCTGTACGGCCCCTTCAATTACGGCGGCAAATTCACCAGCGCGAGCAATGAGCAGTTCGATGCCTGGCTCAAAAAACGCGACCCGCTCAGCGGCGTACGTAATTTTGAGGATGTGAATACTCTGGCTCGCGCGCAAGGTTTAGAGCTCGTAAAAGATTACGCGATGCCGGCGAATAATCGTACGCTGGTCTGGGAGCGCCTAAGTTAGCTAGCGAGGACCCTTAGCAATATCGAACGGGGCGCTTAATCGATAATCAGCGGCCGCTTCACATCATAGCTGGAGATATGCAGGCCTACGTGTAGGTTATCTTTAATTACGTAGTTACTTTCAATGACCTTGCGCTTACCGTTGATCTCTTGGTAAACCATGGGTTTATGTTCGGTAAATTCTCCTGCAGGCGTTTGCAGGATTAAATTGCCTTGCGCATCCAGCGCAATTTTCTCAACACCTTTAAAGCCCAATTGAATTTTTTTCGGATCGGCTCCTGGAGCAACCACAAAATCGTATTCGAGTTGCTGTTGTTGTTCGTAGTAAACGAGATCAATGCCTGGATATACGTCACGATAGTGAGCTTTGGCAAGACGAGAGCTATCGACCGAACTTCCCGCGAAGCTTTTGCCGTGCAACGATGCTTCCGGGACGACCTCAGGATGGGTGTTTGCACCGACCAGTGTCATACGCACTACTCGACGCTCGTGTTGTGCCGATGGGTTGTTAGTTTGAAATGATGCCGTCGATTGGACTTGTTGTGTAGATGAATTGCCGGTAGAGGCGATCGCGCCAGCAGTGCTTAGTATTCCTAAAATTATAGAGGCGCTTATATAAGATTGTTTTTTGGGCGACTCTTCCCTGTTAAGTTTCATAGACTTCTCCTTGTCTGCTTACTACCGATTATAAGAAATTTCGTAGTCGGCTCCTGCCTACTATAAGTCTTTAATAGCACAAGTCATTGTATTTTGGCAAGGATGCGATGATCCTGATGTAGCGAAAGATAGCAACTAAGGTCGTTTATATATTATGCGGAGTAAACTGGCTAATTCACTTTATAAGCCCACCCTAATAGATCGAGCTTTGTTATGAACCCACCCTGCCCGCTCTGCCTGGCCAGTGATGAGGCCGTGCTTTGGCACGACGCGAAGTGCCGCGTCATCCTGATTGACGATGCGGATTATGCGGGCTTTTGCCGCGTGATCTGGAACAGCCATATTAGGGAAATGACCGACCTTGATCCGGATGAGCGCGCGCATTTGATGAAGGTCGTGTTTGCCGTCGAGGCCGTTTTGCGCGAGGCCATGGCGCCGGCCAAGATCAATCTCGCCTCGCTGGGCAATCAGGTGCCGCATTTGCACTGGCATGTAATCCCGCGCTTTAGCGATGATGCGCATTTCCCCAATTCGGTCTGGTCGGAACGTTTACGTGACGGCGCCGCGCGCATCGCACCCGATCTTGGTGTATTGCGCAACAAGCTGCGTGAGCGATTTGATTAAAGAAGTAGCGTGCGCTATGCGCACGAATGCAACTAATACGTGCTACGCCAAAACAGACTTCACCTTGTCGGCGGCCAGCTTGGCGCGGACACGTGCCTCTTCAACATCCGCCCCGCTTGCCAATGCCACGCCCATGCGCCGGCGTGCAAATGATTCGGGTTTGCCAAACAAGCGTATATCGGTGTGCGGCACGCGCAATGCCTCCTCAACACCCTCAAAGGCAATGCCCTTGGCCTCCAGTCCACCATAGATCACCGCGCTCGCGCCGGGGCCGCGCATTTCAACCGACACCGGCAAGCCCAAGATGGCGCGCGCATGAATTTCAAATTCACTCTGTACCTGGCTGATCATGGTCACCATGCCGGTATCGTGCGGACGCGGACTGACCTCGGAGAACCAGACCTGATCACCTTTTACGAATAATT
>JBDSMM010000120.1:0-5385 GCA_039915825.1 Gammaproteobacteria bacterium
AAGCTGATGTCGATCACGCTTCTAAGCCCTGTCGCGATTAGCCAAACTGCCAGCAAGATCATGCCTATATTTCTCATTATCATCTTCCTCGTGGTGTATGGTCCGCCGGATGATAGCGCGTAGCCTGGATGGAGTAAACGAAGAGTAATTAACTACGTTTTTTAAGAGCTCGGCGGCAAAAACAATTCAGTCAAATCGTTGAGGTAACGCCGGCCTAGTTCTGTAGGGCGAATAGCCAGTGCATCGCACTCGATTAATCCGCGTTGCTCGGCCTGACGGAGGGGCTGCTCTATACAGGAGAGCGGCAGACCGGTGCGTTCGGTGAATAAGTGCGTGGCGAATCCGCCGTTCAAGCGCAGGGCGTTCAGCATGAATTCAAAGGCCGCATCGTTAGGGCTGAGCGCGGTCTCTTCGCCGATGCAGGCGGGATTCCCGGCGCTATCCAGATAGGCCTGCGGCTGCTTTTGTTTCCATATGCGCGTGATGCCCTGCTGCGAGGCATCAGTGATCTTGCCGTGCGCGCCGGCACCTATGCCCAGATAATCGCCGAATTGCCAGTAATTCAAATTATGTCGGCACTGCCGACCGGTTTTGGCGTAGGCCGACACTTCATATTGGTAAAAGCCGCCTTCGGCCAACTGCGCCTGACACTGCTCCTGCATCTGCCAAGCCTCTTCGTCTCCGGGCAGGACGGGGGGTTGATGGTGAAACAGTGTATTGGGCTCGATGGTCAGTTGGTACAGCGAGATATGCGTGGGCTCCAGCGCCATGGCCGTATTCACATCACTCACCGCCTGTTCGACGCGCTGATTGGGCAGGGCGAACATCAGGTCGAGATTGAAGTTATCGAACCCGGCGGCGTGAGCGACCTCAGCCGCGGCAATGGCCTCGCGTCGGCCGTGGATGCGCCCGAGGCCGTGCAACAGGTCGTCGTTAAAACTTTGCACACCGATGGACAGGCGATTAATGCCCGCGCCGCGAAATTCATGGAATTTCTGCATCTCGCTACTGCCGGGATTGGCCTCCAGCGTAATCTCGGCGTCGGGATTAACCGTCAGGCGCGCGCGGATGCCGCATAGCAGCCTGTCGATAGCCTCGGGTGAAAACAGGCTGGGCGTACCACCGCCAATAAAAATGCTGGTAACGCGCCGACCCCAGACGCGTGGCAAGTCCTGCTCCAGGTCGCTAATAAGCGCATCGACATACCCCTTCTGGGGAAGCTCGCCTGACTTTTCGTGGGAATTGAAGTCGCAATACGGGCATTTGCGCGCGCACCAGGGGATGTGCACATACAAAGCCAACGGAGGCAATGCCGTGAAGTTGAAGTTGAACACTCTCTGCCCAGAACTCACTGGAAAACCGGTCAGGAAAGACCGAGTATAGCCAGCAGTTGACGTAGCGCCTTGGCACGGTGACTGACAGTGTTTTTAACAGACTCTGGCAATTCGGCGGCCGAGCAGTGGTGCGAAGGGACATAAAATAGCGGGTCATAACCAAAACCCTGCTCGCCGCGCGGTTCAAACAGGATACGGCCTTCCCAGGTTCCTTGACAGATCAGCGGCGTAGCATCCAACGGGTGTTCCATATACACCACGACGCATTGAAAACGCGCGCGGCGTTGAGGTTCCGGAACATCGGCAAGTTCTTGTAGCAGCTTTTGGCGGTTTTCCTCGTCGCTGGCCCCGGCATGCGCGTAGCGCGCTGAGTAAATGCCGGGCGCACCCTTTAACGCCTCCAACTCGATCCCGGAATCATCAGCCAACGCAGGCAGGCCGCTATGCTGAGCCGCGTGGCGCGCCTTGATAATGGCGTTTTCCACAAAGCTCAAACCGTTTTCCACGGCCTCCGGAATCTTGAAATCGGATTGTGGGAGAATTTCCAATAACCCATCGGTAAGATGCTGAATCTCGCGCAACTTTCCGAGATTACCGCTGGCCAGTACGATGCGTTTCATGATGCGGCAGATTCAAGATACAAGGGAAACGCTACAAGTAATGACATAACACTTTTGAAGGGGTTTTCCTTGGTATCTTTTCCCTGGCATCTTTCCCCTGGACTAAGCATCCAGTACGGCCCGCTGTTTTTTTATCAGATCGGCAATCCCGCCCTTGGCTAGTTCCAGCATGGCCAGCAGTTCATTCATGTGGTAAGCATGGCCCTCGGCGGTGCCTTGAATCTCAATGAAGCCGCCGGCCTCGTTCATAACTACATTCATGTCGGTCTCTGCTTCGGAATCTTCGCTGTAGTCGAGGTCAAGCACCGGATAACTCTGGTAAATCCCGACCGAAACCGAGGCGATGAAACCGTGGATCGGATCTTTGGAAATAACCCGGCGCTTACGCAACCGCCGGACGGCATCGACCAGCGCGACATAGCCGCCGGTGATGGCGGCGGTACGCGTGCCGCCGTCCGCCTGAATAACATCGCAGTCAATAAGGATGCTGCGCTCGCCCAAGGCCTCCAGATCAACCACGGCGCGCAGTGAACGTCCGATCAGGCGCTGAATCTCCAGCGTGCGGCCGCCTTGCTTGCCACGGCCCGCCTCGCGATCCATGCGTTTGTTGGTGGAGCGTGGCAGCATGCCGTATTCCGCAGTCACCCAACCTTGGCCCTTGCCCTTGAGAAAATGTGGAACGCGATCCTCGGCGGTGGCGTTGCAAATGACCTTGGTGTCGCCAAACTCCACCAGCACCGAGCCTTCAGCGTGCTTCGTGTAGTTGCGGGTTAATTTAATGGTGCGCAGTTCATCTGGGGCTCGTCCACTAGGGCGCATACGGGGATCTTTCCGGGAATAATGAGGGTGCGTAGCTTAGCACATCATCCAGGTTACGGTATGATGAAGGCCCTTCTAGCGCTTGCTCATTGACATGCCTGACCGTGCAGCAATTCACAAGGGATAGTAGCAGCACTAAATTCTTCGAACGTTCCACTGCTCACTAAGGACAGGAATCCCGTAATGATCCGCAGCATGACCGCCTTCGCACGCCAGCCTCGCCAGGTATCCGGAGGCATTCTCTGCTGGGAACTGCGCTCTATCAATCACCGTTTTACCGAGATTTCGGTACATCTGCCCGAAGACTTGCGCAGCCTGGAGCCCGCCGTGCGCGAACGTGTCGCGCTGTTGCTCAAACGCGGCAAGATTGAGTGCAGTTTACGCCTGCAAAAAATAACGGCTTACAGCATGGCCGGTAACGCGAGTGCCGAGCTGCGCATCAACGATGAATTAATCAATCAGTTGTTACGGGCCGCAGTGCAGGTCGACAGCCTGGCTGAAAATCCTGCCCCGCTCAATGCCATGGACCTATTGCGCTGGCCCGGTGTAGTGCAAACACCTGAGGTCAAGGAGGGGTTGCTGGCCGGCGAGGCGCTAGCCTTGCTCGATGACATAATCGGAGAACTGGTGGAGGCACGCGCCCGGGAGGGCGCCAAGATCAAGGCGGTAATTGAGCAACGCTGTCATGCCCTACAGGATGTCATAGTCCAGGTGCGCCACCGATTGCCAACCATTCTTGCTCATCTGCGCGCAAAACTAACTAATCGTTTTACCGAATTAAGCATCGACCTCGATCCCGCGCGCCTCGAACAGGAAATGCTTATCCTGATACAGAAGGTCGACGTGGATGAGGAGTTGGAACGTCTGACGATGCACGTTGATGAAGTCAGTCGCCTGCTCTACGAGAACGAACCGGTGGGCCGACGGCTGGACTTTCTCATGCAGGAACTCAACCGCGAGGCCAATACGCTGGGCGCCAAATCGGTGGATATCGAAACCTCGCGCGCCGCCATTGATCTCAAAGTAATCGTCGAGCAGATGCGCGAGCAGATTCAAAATATTGAATAATGCACCAAAATACCGGCTCACCATTGCAACACAAGCACCCTAGGCAATGCTATGGTTGCATGCATCAATCAGCTTGAAATTTTGAGGGCAACACATTGAATGTCGGAACACTGTATATCATCGCCGCGCCGTCCGGTGGCGGCAAGTCGAGCCTGGTCAGCGCCCTGATAAAGATCCTGCCTAGGCTAAAGGTTTCGGTGTCACACACCACGCGACCCATGCGGCCCGGCGAACAGAATGGGGTGCAATATCACTTTGTAGAACAGGCCATCTTCGATGCGTTGCTGCGCGAAAATACATTTCTCGAGCACGCTCAGGTGTTCGACCACTGTTACGGTACCTCGCGCGATTGGGTGTTAGAGCAGCTGCAAAAAGGGTTGGATGTTATCCTTGAAATTGACTGGCAGGGCGCGCGTCAGGTACGCCACCTGCTGCCGCAGAGCGTGGGTATCTTTATCCTACCCCCGTCGCGTACGCAGCTTGGCGAGCGTCTGCATGCACGCGCGCAAGACCCGGATAATGTGATCGCACGGCGCATGCACGGGGCGATCACCGAACTCAAGCACTACGACGAATTTGACTACCTGGTACTAAATGACGATTTCGACACCGCGCTGGCGGACCTGCAATCCATTATCCGTTGCCGGCAACTGAGGACTTCCGTGCAGATTGTCAAATTAAAGGACTTATTGGCGAGTTTATTAGTATAATAATCCGCATTGCGTACGTTCATCTCGCTTAACCCCCACCTAGAACCGCTTCAGGAGTACAACTATGGCACGCGTCACCGTGGAAGATTGCCTCGATAAAGTCGATAACCGTTTTCAACTCGTGCTCATGGCATCAAAGCGGGCGCGCCAGCTTTCCATGGGGATGGAGCCACTGGTACCTTGGGAAAATGACAAACCCACCGTTGTAGCGCTGCGCGAGATCGCCGCGGACAAGATCACCCGCTCTATCCTGGACGATATCAGCCAGCAGCAGCGCGATGAGGAAGCCGTTGCTGCATTGCCGCCCACCCCAAAGGCTGAGGAAATCTGAAAACAGAATGAGGCTTTATTTCCCTATCTTGCTGGAAAGAGATTCGCAACCCCGGTTTAGCTGAAAAGGTCCCATGTTCCTCATCGGCGATTTAACCGCGATGCTCAACACCTACCTGGAGCCGGGCCAGGTAGCACAGGTGAAACAGGCCTACGAATTTGGTGCGCGTGCGCATGAAGGCCAGCAGCGCTTGTCCGGCGAGCCTTATATTTATCACCCGCTAGCCGTTGCCCGTATCCTCGCCGAAATGCACATGGACTACCAGAGCATTATGGCTGCCCTGCTGCACGACGTCATCGAAGACACCGCAACAGCCAAGGAGCAGCTGGCCAAAGACTTCGGTGAAGAGGTCGCCGAGGTCGTCGATGGCGTCAGTAAACTAACCCACTTCAAATTCGGCACACGCGCCGAGGCCCAGGCCGAGAATTTCCGCAAGATGCTGCTGGCCATGGCGCACGATATCCGCGTCATCCTGGTCAAGCTTGCCGACCGCCTGCATAACA
>JBDSMM010000012.1:0-4829 GCA_039915825.1 Gammaproteobacteria bacterium
GGCTAGGGAGGGGGTTAAATATTCACGCGACCGCTCGGCAATGACCCGCAAATGTTGCAAACCATCCGCGCCCGCCACCAATGCAATCTCCGGCTCGAAACGCAAATCCTGCAAGCACGCATCATCACTCCTGATGTAAGGAGGATTGGAAACAATCATATCGAAACTTCCATTTTGCAAGGATGCAAACCAGTCGTCCGATCCCAGTCGAAACTCGACGTTGCGGATGTTCAGTTGTGCGGCATTGGCACGCGCAACATCCAAGGTGGCGGGAGAAATATCGGTGGCGATAATCTTGCAATGCGGACGCTCACGCGCCAAGGCCAGGGCAATCGCGCCGCAACCCGTGCCCAGGTCGGCAATATTCCATACGGCAGACGCGGGGATACGTTGCAGGGCAAGTTCGACGAGCAGTTCGGTCTCGGGACGTGGGATCAGCGTGTCGCACGTGACGTTTAACTCCAACGACCAGAATTCGCGCCTGCCGGTGATATACGCCACCGGCTCTCCGACCCGGCGCCGTTCGATCAACGCATAAAATTGCGCAAGCTGCGCGGTATCCAGCTTGTGTTCCGGCCAGGTATGCAGATATGAGCGCGTAATGCCGAGTACATGCCCCAATAAAATCTCGGCATCCAGGTGTGCGCTAATGCCTAGCTGCAAACGCCGCTGGGCCTCGGTGAGTGCAGCGCCGGTGGTGTGTGAAATTTTAGAAGCAGGACTGCTCATAATTGCCCGCTCACTCCGCCATGGCTGCGAGTTGATCGGCCTGATATTCGCTGATGAGGGGATTTATCACGGCGTCAAGATTGCCTTGCAGGATGTCTTCGAGTTTGTAGAGCGTGAGATTGATGCGATGATCGGTGAGCCTGCCCTGCGGAAAATTGTAGGTGCGGATACGGTCGGAGCGTTGCCCGCTGCCGACCAGGTCTTGACGTTGCTGGGCCTGCTCCGCCTGTTGCTTATTGCGCTCGGCGGCAAGCAGTCTGGCTTGTAGCACCGACATGGCGCGTGCACGGTTTTTATGCTGAGAGCGTTCCTCCTGACATTCAACCACGACGCCGGTGGGTAAATGGGTGATGCGTATCGCCGAATCGGTCTTGTTGACGTGCTGCCCGCCGGCCCCGGACGAACGATAAGTGTCGATGCGCAGATCGGCGGGATTGATGTCGATCTGGTCGATCTCGGCGACCTCGGGCATGATCGCCACGGTGCAGGTGGAGGTGTGAATACGTCCTTGCGTCTCGGTCTGCGGCACGCGCTGCACGCGGTGACCGCCGGACTCGAACTTGAGACGGGAATACGCACCTTGGCCGATGATGCGGATGATAATCTCTTTGTAGCCGCCGTGCTCGCCGGGGCTTGCGCTGATGATCTCCGGCTGCCAGCCGCGCAGTTCGGCATAACGCGAGTACATACGGAATAGATCACCCGCAAACAGCGCGGCCTCATCGCCGCCGGTGCCGGCGCGAATTTCCAGAAAGATATTGCTGTTGTCGTTTGGGTCGGTGGGCAGCAGCAGTTTTTGCAGTTCGAGTTCTAGATCGTGCTGCCGGGTCTCAGTGCGCTGGATCTCGTCCTGCGCCATGTTGCGCATCTCGGCATCGTCGTCGCGCAGCATGGCTTGCGCCGCAGCAATATCGGCTAGCGTGGTCTGGTATTTTTTGAAGCAGGCCACCACCGGACTGAGCTGCGCATATTCCATGGAGAAAGTGCGAAAGCGCGTTTGATCGCTAAGCGTTCCCGGATCGGAAAGCAGGGCATTTATTTCCTGAAGACGCTCAGAGAGATGTTCGAGCTTAGTGTGTATCGAGGGTTTCACGGTTTAGCCTTTAACACTTCTCAACGCAAAGATGTAAAGGCGTAAAGATTTAAATTAGCAGGGAGCGTGAGGCTCAATTTCCATTGGCTCATTGAAGCGAGGCAAAGGTGTGATTATGCACTAACATCTAAATATCGGTGTCTTTCAGATTAAACAATTCGCGGGCGGCTTGCAGCAATTCCAGCCGGCCCTGAAAACCGGCCTGTTTCATCTGGATGCTAGGGGTGTGAGTAAGTTTATTGGTCAGCGAACGCGCGAGCAACCGTAGCACCTGTTCCGGATCGCGGCCTTGTGCAAGCAAGCGCTGCGCGTTGTCTAGTTCGTGATCACGTGTATGCTCGGCGCTGGCACGATAAGCGCGGATTGTTGCCACGGCGTCAAGCGATTGCAACCACCCCATGAAATTCGCAACCTGCGCATCCACGATCTCCGCGGCTTGTTTGGCGGCCTGTTGGCGCGAGTTAAGATTTTCCTGGATGACCTCCTGTAAATCATCGACAGTATAAAGATAGACATCCTGCAATTCGCCGACCTCGGGCTCGATATCGCGCGGCACGGCGATATCCACCATAAACATGGGGCGATGCTTGCGTATCTTGAGTGCGCTCTCCACGCTGCCTTTGCCCAGGATGGGCAATTGACTGGCCGTGGATGAAATAACGATGTCGGCCTCGGCAAGATGCGCTGGAATTTCCGCGAGCGAAATCGCGTAACCGTTAAATTCGCTGGCCAATAAGTGTGCCCGTTCCACCGTGCGGTTGGCGACGATGATGCGGCCGATTTTGTTTTCATGCAGATGACGCGCGGTCAGTTCTATGGTTTCGCCGGCGCCAATCAAAAGCGCCGTCTGCGCCGACATGTCGCCGAAGATTTGTTTTGCCAGACTCACGGCGGCGAATGCCACGGACACGGGACTGGCCCCGATGGCAGTGTCGGTACGCACCTGTTTGGCAACTAAAAAAGTATGTTGGAACAAACGGCCGAGCAGCATGCCCACGGTGCCGGCTTCAACGGCGGTTCTATAAGCGACCTTCATCTGCCCAAGAATCTGCGGCTCGCCGAGTATCATCGAGTCTAAACCGCTGGCGACACGCAATACATGATCGACGGCCGCCTGGTCGGCATGAATATAAATGTAGGCCTCAACCTGCGCGACATCCAGTTTATGATACTGGCACAGCCAGTGAATCACCGGCGTGCAGTCCGCGCTTTCCAGATTGCAGTAGAGTTCGGTGCGATTGCAGGTAGAGAGCAGGGCGGCTTCCTGAAAAGCCGGACAGGCAGCAAGGTCGCGTAAGGCTAGAGGAATACTGCCGGGCGCAAACGCCACGCGCTCGCGAATCTCCACGGGCGCAGTTTTATGATTTATCCCGATGGCGAAAAAAGGCATAAACTAATTACCCTTGCCTAACGAAGTTGTGAATAGCAAGCCCGTGCTACCGCTGGACGGTGGCCTCAGTTTGTACGGGGAATTCTGCAATGGCTTGCGCATGTCGTTATTTTAAAGCAGCGGAATTCCAAGCGCAAAATTTTGAAGTATAAGCAAAATTAATACAAGCGGACGGAAATCACGGCTGGCGCGCATAAAAATGCTTAAAGACGAAAAAAATTGCGTATAGTAGTCATCTCCGCCTGACGGTTCTCAGTCAAGGCGCGCGATCCTTGATTAAGGTGTTAAATGAAAAAGTTTTTGCTCTTTCCAGCCCGGTTTTTCGCGAAATTTATCCTGGTGGTAGTGCTCGTCGGTTGCGTGGCTGCACAACAGGACAGCGCGGTAATGCTGGTTTCCCAAGCCGAAGAAGTGGCCGCTACGCTGCCCGCGCAGCCTTCATTCCCCAATGTTGCGCTGACCCACGAACTGCTTTACAAAATTCTGATGGCAGAGATCGCTGGGCAACGCGGCCAGTTCGAACTTGCCGGGAATGCCTATCTCCAGCTTGCACGCACTACGCGCGATCCGCGCCTGGGCGAACGTGCCGCCCAAATTGCTGTATTCGTGCGCGACAAACAAAAGGGTTTGGAAGCCCTCAAGTTGTGGGTGGAACTCGATCCCTCCAATGTCGAGGCTCGTCAGGGCCTGGTGGCTTTTCTGGTGCGCAACGGTCAGGCCGATGCCGCGCTAGCTCATCTGGAAATCCTGTTAGCCGCCCCTGCTGTTGCCACCGAAACCGCACCTGCCACTGCTGAGATCGAGCCTGGTCTCGATATGGTGCAAGCGTTGGGTAGCATGCCCGATCAAGGTTTTATGCAGATTGCCGCGCTACTGGCACGCGAGCCCGACAAGAAAGAAGCGCTACGGTTGATGGGAAAATTTGCCGCCGCGCACCAGGAGAGTGCCGACGCCCAATTCGCCTATGCCAGTCTCGCGCTCAGCGATGGGGATCTCAAACTGGCGCGCGCGGCAGTCGATAGCGCCTTACAGATTAAGCCCGACTGGCTACAGGCATGGGTGATGCGCGCCCGTGTCATGCAGTTGCAAGGTGAGACCGCGCAGGCGGTGGCGTATCTGAAGCAGTTGACCGACACCCATCCTGACAATCTGATGCTGCGTCTCAATTACGCGCGCCTGCTGGTGGAAGCAAAACAGATGGAGGACGCGCGCGAGCAATTAAATGTGCTGGCACGACGCACACCCGAGAATGCCGAAGTGCTGTTCTCGCTGGGCCTGTTGTCCATGCAGATCAATCAGCTTGATGAAGCTAAAAATTACCTGATGCAGGTTTCCAAGCTCGGAAAATTCCCCACGGAATCCAGCTACTATCTCGGCCAGATTGCCGAGACGAAGAAGCAGTATAGTGAGGCCATGACCTATTATAAGGTTGTGGATCAGGGCGATGCTTACCTTGATGCCCAACTCCGTATCGTGGCTATATTAGCCAGGCAGGGCGACATTCCCGCTGCGCGCACGCACCTGCAAGGGATTCAGTTACAGGATCCGCAGCAGGAAAAATTGCTGATCATGGCCGAGGCTGACCTGCTGCGCGAAGAGAAAAAATACAATGAGGCC
>JBDSMM010000071.1:0-6595 GCA_039915825.1 Gammaproteobacteria bacterium
TATCCGTTGCCCAGCACCGCACCGTTGCTGGCCTGGATGACGACCGGCTGACCGGGCTCGAACGCGGACAGCGGGGTTTGCGCGACATCGATCTCGTTGCTGAACACCCACAGGTGCCCGGCACGCAGGCGGCGATCTTCGTTCTTTTTCAGGCGTAGTGGAGCGAGGCTCATTATTGGAGATTCATCAGTAGGGCCGCGCGCGTCCACACCGAAAACGTCAGCCCCCGGTACGGGTGAATATACTCAGGCTTGCCGATCCCGTGTGGGTAGGAGTCTCCCGAGTAGATAACGATTCTGCCGCTCGGATGAGCTTCAATCCAGGGAATGATTTCGGCACGTGCTATCACCTGCAAGGGCTCGCGCAGACGGCCCACGAATTGATATTGGCCGTAATAGTCGTGGACATGGGCAATCGGATAGCCCGCTTGCTGCAAGCTATTTAAATACTTGCCGATGGCCTTGAGATCAAACGCGGGCGCGGCGGTGCGCACCACACCCCATTGCACCATAACTATCAGCAGGACGCTCGTCAACATTAGCGTTGACACACTTCGGCCCTTCTGCTTACCGGCAAACACCGCGAACAAAATTCCGCTCAATGCGACCACCAGGCCGGTCACGGGTGAGACATGTGTTACCCATTCAGCGGCCGGGTAATACACTGACAGATAAGGTATACATGCCAAACCCGTTCCCAGCAAAAACAAACTCAAGCCCGGCCACCAGCCATCCCTGTCTGCTATTTCATTGCCAGTCATAAACACCGCGTAACTTATAAGCAACGCGAATGCGGGCAGTGTGGGCAGCAGATACTGAACCTGCTTGCCGCTGATCGCTGACAGGGCTAAAAAAACCGGTGCAAGCCAAGCCAGACAAAAACGCACGCCGGGATTCACTGCGCCGCCGCGCGATTCAGCCCACATTTTTTTAAGGCCCCGCCACAGCGGCGGCCATACTGACCACGGCAACAGAAATACGGGCAGCAGCGGCAAATACCACCACCATGTGCGGCGGTGCGCAAACGATTCCACGAGGCGATCGGCGGTCTGGGCCCAGAAGAGGGCATGACCATAGGCTGGCCCGCCTGACCATGCAGCCGGAATAGCCCATGCCAAAGCGATGCCGGTACCGAGCACTATGGCGAGAACGATGCCGCCATACCAAGATTTCCAGTTGCTGGGCCCGCTACCCACTGCCCACCACGGCGCCAGCAGAGCAACGGGTAGTGTGTGCAGCAGGATTACGGGGCCCTTGCTCAGCACCCCCATGCCTATCGCCACACCCAGGATCAACCAGCCGCGCACACCACCATTGCGCCAGACGTGCAGCACACCGAGCAGACCCAGCAGCGTGAAGCAGGTCAGCAGCATGTCGAACAAGGTTACCGTGGTAAAAAAAGTCCACAGCAGACAACCCAATAAAATCAGTGGCACATGTCGCACTGCGGTTTCATGCTGCGGCCAGAGCAACCGCGCTAAGCGCGCGGTGAGGAAGAGATTGGCCAGGGCGAACAACGACGGCACCAGCCGCGGCCACCAATCGTTCACACCGAACACCCACCAACCGGCCTGGAACAGCCAGAACATCAGCGGCGGTTTATGACTGTACGGCTCACCGTTCAGATAGGGCACCAAGAAATCGCCGCGCAGCCACATCTCCCATGCCACCGAGACGTAGCGTGTTTCATTAATGGGCCAGAGCGGGCGGGTGTAGAGCGCCGTCAACACCAGGATCAGCCACATACCGATCATGAGCAAGGGCTGGGTGCCGGCGAGACCATATCGAGCGGGCGTCATACCCATGTCGGCACCGTTAAGTCAGAGTTGGACATACATTGCTTGGTGATTGCTGCCTGGGTTTGCCCACTCTGGCAAATCTCAATTTGCCGCGTTCGGGTTTTTTTGCACAAGCTTCCACAGACTGAGCCCGTTATTGCCTGCGAGCCTGGTAGCCGTAATATCCGTCATCGCTTGCGGATCCCAGTTGGTTTTTCCGCCAGGCACGACGAGATAAAGCTGACCTAATTTATCGAGCAAGGGTGGAATTTCCTGGCTGTCTTTGATCGCAGGAACGACGCGCCCGGCATAAAAAGAAACCCGTGAACGCGAATGCCGGTAAATGAATAGCGGCGAGTATGTCTTGGCGATGAGTGTGACTTGCTTAATCTGCGCGCCCTCAATATCGGTGGTGTTATACCAGTAGCGTTGGCCGTAAATCCAGGTGGAGGCGATGATGCTGGCCAAAAGTAATTCGCGGTAGGGGACAGCTCCCTCGCGCTCAAGCAGCTTGGCAATGCCCACGGGCAGCAACGAACCGCCCATGAGTAGCGCAATTTGCCATAGATCCATGCTATGCGTGCCACCCCACTTGGCAATAACTACAGTCATCAGTAGCGCGGCGAAACTCAGCATGGCGATGAAAATAATACGGTTGGCCCGCGCATATTTTTCGGTGCTGGCACGGAGATAGTGGCCGATCAGAATCATGAGCGGCGGGGTAAGCAGCAAGGCGTACTGAATCTGTTTATTGACGTTTAAGGATAAGATAACAAACACCACTCCGAACCAGATC
Organism: Gammaproteobacteria bacterium; assembly: GCA_039915825.1. Lineage (GTDB taxonomy): Bacteria > Pseudomonadota > Gammaproteobacteria > SURF-13 > SURF-13 > JBDSTW01. Next base: position 2,574 of record JBDSMM010000071.1, read on the forward strand.
ATCGCGTAGTTAATGAGGGGTGGGTGCGGCCGTGTCTTATACAGCCAGAGCGCCGCTGGAATGATGAACGCCGACCACGGAATAAAATAATAGAAAATGCGCGGTATATAAAAATAAATGGGATTAGCGTGCCGGCCGGTTATGTAGGTGGCGTCAACCTCCAAACCAACTATCTGGTACGCCTGATCGGGAAGTTTGTAAAAGATGAAGGCATACCAGCTAAAGGCCGTTACCAACAGGATGAGTACGCCGGCCGGATGCAGTAGTTTTCGCCACAGATGCAGCTGTTTATCCTTGACGGTACACACCAGCATAAGCAGCATGGGAATGGCGATTGCCGCCGGCCCTTTGGTTAAAAAACCCAGGCCCATGCAAAGATGCAGCAACAGAATACGCCCCAAGCTCAGCCGTTCGTAAAGAATTCGATAACCGATGAAGCATGCGGCGACTACGAAAAATAATAAAACCGAGTCCGTCTCGCTGCTGCGGAAATACCGCAGCGCGATATAGCTGGACATGAAGCAGATTGCGACCGTGGTAGCACTGCGAAACCCGAGCAGCTTGTTGGTCCAGAAAAACAACATAAAGGTGGTCAGCGTGGCAAAGGCTGCCGATGTGAAGCGCGCGGTGAATTCATTGACCTGCCCGAAGGCCTTATAGCTCAATGCTGTCAGCCAGTAGGCCAACGGCGGTTTGCGCAGGCGCAGGTCGCCGTTGTAGGAAGGCACTAACCAGTCACCGCTTTCACTCATCGCCATTGCCGTTTCGGCGACGCGGATTTCCTGCACCTTGTCCATGGGCCTGACGCCCAGTCCCCAATAGAAAAATTGGGCGGCCAGAAAAACTAGCAGGACTGCCCATTTAAAAGTGCTGGTCACGTAGCGCTTGTTAATTATTGGGGGGGTAAAACTGGCTTGACGACACAAGGTGCTCCCGAAGATTTTATCCAATAGTTCACATCGATCATCAGAAGTTTATTTCTCATCCTGCATCTGTATGCCGCCGTCTTTCTGTTCGCGGAAAATCATTTGCAGATTGCGCGCATAGACAACTAATCCAGTCAGCTGTCCGACAATGAACACCGGGTCCATCTGGTGTATCGCATAGGCAAGCAGCGTGATGCCGCCCGCTACGCTGAAATACCAGAATTCAATGGGGATTACGCTGCGCCGCTTGCGTTCACTCTGAAACCATTGCACCAGAAAGCGCATGGAAAACAGGGCCTGTCCAACGAACCCGATGGTGAGCCAAACATAATGATTATCCATGCTTTATTCTTTCTCCGTAACGACAGGCAATTTTACGCGGCGCTGTAACCACATGACGCCGACGATATCGATGATACCGACCCACAGGCGATTATGCAGGCCGTAATTTGATTTACCATGCCCGCGCGGCCGATGGTTGACGTTAACGCCCGCCACGCGTCCGCCATTGCGTAACACCAGTGCGGGTAAAAAGCGGTGCATATGATCGAAGTGCGGCAGCTTCAGAAAGGCCGCTCGGCTGAACAATTTAAGTCCGCAACCGGTATCCGGCGTATTGTCCTTCAGCAACCCGGCGCGCACGCCATTAGCAACGCGCGAGGATAACCGTTTCAGCCAGGTATCGTTACGTTTGCGGCGGTAACCACAGATCAGCTGCGGCGCGTCCGGCTCGCCGCGTGCGGCGAGCAAGGCCGGAATGTCAGCCGGGTCGTTCTGGCCATCACCATCAAGCGTGACTATCCAGGCCGCGCGCGCGGCGTGCACACCGGTCAGAACGGCCGTGCTCTGCCCGCAACTTTTCTGGTGATGAAAGACGCGCAGGTGCGCAACCTCACGCCGTAATTCGGTGAGGCGTTGCAATGTGTCATCGCTGCTGCCGTCGTCGACATAGATGATTTCGTAATCAAACATGCCGTCCAGCGTCGCCCGAATCTCGCTCACCAAGGGGCCGATATTTTCAGCCTCGTTATGCACCGGGATCACCACGGATAACTCTGGCGGATAGTGTTTCATTTTTTAAGTATAAAGAGTTATCGAAGCACCGCGCTAGTCGCGCGCCATTATAATCCGGCGGCACTCCGGGCGCAGCGGTTTTTACCGTGAGTTACAGGGCCTGCCATAGTAGGCACTGGCCGCCATCCTTGCGCGCATCACCTTGCATGAAAACCGCCCTGTCGGTACTCTTGGCGACTATCAAAACCGGCGAGATCCATCCAGCATGAACAAAGACAAACTTTTCAGCGAAAAAAGGGGGTTGATCCAAAATTTTAATTTTGGTAAAGAGACCGCAGACGTGTTCGATGACATGCTCGACCGCTCGGTGCCATTTTATCATGAAGTTCAGCGCATGATCGGTGAAATATGTGCCGACTTCGCCGTGACCGGTACGAATGTTTACGATCTGGGCTGTTCCACCTGCACAACCTTCCTGGCCATTGAAAACCAAATTCCGCCGGACGTGACTTGCGTCGGCATAGATTCTTCGGAAGAGATGCTTAAAAAAGCTGAACAAAAGTTGCAGGAGAGCAAATTCCCACACCCGTATTCGCTGGTCCATGCCGATATCAACAAGCCCATCACGCTCACCAATGCATCCGTTGTCATCATGAACCTGACACTACAGTTCGTGCGGCCCCTGTATCGCGAAAAACTCATCCACAATATTGTCGGCGGGCTTAATCCCGGCGGCTGCCTCATTCTGATTGAAAAGGTTTTGAGCCAGAATTCCACCGTCAATCGCTTATTTATGAAATATTATTACGATATGAAAAAGCGCAACGGCTATAGCGAGATGGAGATTGCGCAGAAACGGGAGGCGCTGGAGAATGTATTAGTGCCTTATCACTACGAAGAAAACCGCGCGTTGCTACTCGATAATGGCTTCACCGGCTGTGATTCCTTTTTCCGCTGGTATAATTTCTGCGGCATGCTGGCCATTAAATGAGCCAACCCTCCGATTTCATGCAAGGCGCGCCCTCCCAGGCTAAATCCTCGCCGCTACAGAAATGGCTGTTAAGCTCCGGTAATTTTTTCTTCCGGTTTCGTAACTTCCTGTTTCCGACGATCTATGTGCTCCTGCCGATTCTGACTAAGCCCGCTTTATTCCTGGGTAACCCCCATCTGGACCGGTTTGTCGTTGCCCTCGGTATCGCCCTTGTCTTGCTGGGACAAGGTTTCCGTCTGCTCGTCATTGGCTTCGCTTACATAAAAAGGGGCGGCAAAGATCGGCGCGTTTATGCAGATGACCTAGTGGATCAAGGGTTGTATGCCCATACGCGCAATCCTATGTACGTCGGCAATCTTCTTATTTTGGCTGGCATAGGCATCGTTTATGGATCGCCGTGGATTTATTTTTTTGTCATACCGTTTTTTGTGTATATCTATCTGGCCATTACGGCGGCTGAAGAGAATTATCTTAAAAATAAATTTGGCGTCGTATATGAAGATTATATGCGCCGCGTTAATCGTTTTTGGCCGAATCTGCGGGGGCTTACTAATTCCTTGCAGGGATATAATTACGATTGGAAAAAGGCGCTTAGAAAAGAATACGGGACAGTCTTTGTGTCCCTTACTGGGCTGGTGCTGGTCAATATCTGGAAGCTCTACTGGGTCTATGGGCTTAGCGCCAAGCATGATGAAATTTTTGCATGGAGCTTGTTGCTGATTCCGCTCGCTCTATTTTACGTCACGACCTGGTATTTGAAAAAGGCCGGCAAACTCGGATAGATCGAACTATAAGGGCTTGGTCGTCCCCGTGTGCCTACGGATAAAGGCGGCTATGTCATCCAGTACCTGCGCCTTGAAGTTTAACGCGCTGGAAAGTGTGCCGAGCAGGGTAAAATGCCCCAGGTTTTTATAAAATATCGTTTCAACTTCCCCGCCCTTGGCGCGCACGCGCGCGGATAAATTGCGGGTGTTCCTCAGCCAGGCGATCTTGTCGTCGCGGCCGTGCAGCAATAGTAATGGCGGCTCGCTACCCTCCACGAAGTTGATCGGCTGGGATAGTGCGTAACGTTCCGGCGGGCCGAATATATC
>JBDSMM010000103.1:0-5980 GCA_039915825.1 Gammaproteobacteria bacterium
CTTCCATGCACCGCAATCCATCATTCCTCCGCAAGTTATTGCCCGCCTCGTTTGCAGATTATCGCAACACCCTGCCGCAGTATCTAATCCCAAAACGCCTGCTGTCTCGACTGATGCATGCGCTGACGCGTAGCCGCTGGCGTGCCTGGAAGACTTGGCAAATCGACTGGTTCATCCGCCGTTATCAGGTGAACATGAATCTGGCTAAGATTTCCGACCCGCGCAGCTATGCCGACTTTAATAGTTTCTTCACACGCGAACTGCGCGGTGACGTGCGCACAGTTGCCACCGGTGTCGACGAGATTGCTTGTCCCGTTGATGGCCATGTGAGTCAGGTTGGCGCTATCGATGACGGGCGCATCTTCCAGGCCAAAGGCCATTATTATCAGCTGGAACAATTGCTCGGCGGTTCTGCATCCCGCGCGACGCCGTTCAAAAACGGGTGCTTTGCGACACTCTATCTATCACCCAAAGATTATCATCGCATCCATATGCCGCTACGCGGCCGCTTACGCGAAATGACGTATGTACCGGGACGTTTGTTCGGCGTGAATGCCGGCACGGCCTGTGTGGTGCCGGGATTATTCGCGCGCAACGAGCGGGTAATTTGTATCTTTGATACCGACGCCGGGCCCATGGCCTTGATACTTGTCGGCGCGTTGTTTGTCGCCAGCATGGAAACTGTGTGGTCGGGGGTCGTGACTTCGCCTTCCGCGCGAACAGCCACTACCTGGAATTACGACGCGACTGCAAACTCCGTAATTCTGGAGCGCGGCGCGGAAATGGGAAGATTCAATATGGGCTCAACGGTGATCGTACTATTCGGGCCAGGCAGCATGCGCTGGGATCCGGCCGTTCAGCCGGAGGCGCCCATTCTAATGGGTCAATTACTGGGCAGCTTAATAAAGCAAAACTGACATCGAAAGCTTGGGGTCGATTTCCAGGTACTACAGTCTGGTTGGCAACTTCTAAATATCTTTAGCGCAAATTTACAACCCTCACGCGAAGGCGCTGCAATTACTGCTCAGCGCCTTCGCATATTCTGCTCGCCTGCACTTCCCCAACAGTTAGTTAACAGGGCGTTTACTATTGTTCTCTTATTACTCGCTATCTTTCTGATCGTCTTTTTCAATCTTCAGGGCCAGGAACAATGCACCCTCGCCGCGTTGCACCAAGACCGGTACGGATTTATCCGACGGTAAGCTTTTCACGACCGTATTGAATCGTTCCGTGCTGTCGATCTCCACATTATTAATCGACAGGACAAGATCACCACGCTGTATTCCCGCTTTCAATGCCGGGCCGTTATTCACCTGCTGAACCAGTACGCCGGTTTTGATCTCGAACTGCTTGCGTTGCTCAGCAGTCATATCCGCCACCACTATGCCCAACCGATTATCCACTGCCGCCTTAGGCGCAGCATCGGAGAGTTTAACCTCTTCCTCTTTAGGCAATTCTTCAATCCGGGTCGCGATCGTCAGTGGCTTTCCGTTGCGTATTACATCAATGGAAATCTGCGCCCCGATTTTACTTGAGCCCACCAGCCGCGGAAGATCGGAAGATTCCACGATCGGTTTGCCATCGAACTTGACCACGACATCTCCAACCTGCAAGTTCGACTTGGCGGCAGGACTCTCCGGCAGAACCTTGGCGATTAGCGCGCCTTCCGGATTCGCCATCCCGAAGGATTCCGCCAGGTCGCTCGTCACGTCCTGAATCAGAATACCCAGCCAGCCGCGCGTGACGCGGCCTTTAGCTTTTAATTGCTCGGTCACGTCCAGCGCAACGTCGACCGGAATGGCAAACGATAAGCCCATGAATCCGCCGGTGCGGCTGAAGATTTGCGAGTTGATGCCGACTACCTCACCCTTCAAGTTGAACAGCGGGCCGCCGGAATTACCTGGGTTAATGGCCACGTCGGTCTGGATGAAGGGGACATAGCTTTCTGATGGCAGACTGCGCCCGATGGCGCTGACAATGCCGGCGGTTGCCGAGTGATCAAAGCCGAAGGGCGAACCGATAGCGAATACCCACTCGCCGACCTTGAGCTTGCTGGAGGTACCCAAGGTGACCACAGGCAAATTTTGTGCCTCGACTTTAAGCAGCGCGAGATCGCTACGCTCGTCGGTGCCTATCACTTTCGCAACAAGCTCGCGCCGGTCGCTGAGACGTACGATAATTTTGTCGGCATTTTTGACGACGTGATTGTTCGTCAGCACATAACCTTCGGGTGAAATAATGAAACCGGAGCCCAATGATTGGGCGTCGAACTCCTCTGGGATACCCGGACCGCCCTGCCCCTCTCCGAAGAAATGCTTGAACAGATCGTTTAACGGGCTGCCCTCGGGCAGGTTGGGCATCTCCGCACCTGGCGGAAGCTGCGGCATGCTACGCTTGATTTTCTGCGTAGTGCTGATATTGACCACTGCGGCGCTATTTTGCTCGACCAGGGCGGTAAAATCCGGCAAGTTGGGAGACTGCGCAACGCTCTGTGCATACGCGGGTGCGAACGAGAGCAGCAGCCACGCCAAAATATAAATAGCGCGCAGTGGATTATAAATAGCGGACGGGTGTTTCATGGAGGCTCCTACACTGATTCAAAGAAATGCGTTCGGTATTGTGTGCGACTTTTGTCCAGACGCCGATGCGAATTGCATTAGCGGACTGACCTACGCGTTGTAAAAAGACGTGTTGGTAACGCGTGTCTTTGCTTATATTGGCTGCATAATGTTTGTCTGACGAAACCACCCACCCCGCCTGCTTCGATCATGGTTCGCTTTGATGTTTGATGGACTGTCCAATAAGCTGCACGGCTGCCACCGGAACTTCGCCCACCAACGTGATCTGATGCCCGTGGCTAATCATGCCATAAACATTGACAGCACCTCGGTGAGAGGTCCCCGTGAATTTGTCTTGGGGATCTGATTTTTCTATGAACACCGAAACAGATGCCAGGCCATCGGTTAACACGAGGTGTTCAACTGGCATGCGGCTCTCGGGCATAATATATTTATTGCGTTCGGCGAGCCGGAACCCTTCGGGTAATTCTGTTATGCGCCATTCGTCGCTGACGCGTTTGCGATCCGGTTGTGAATCTTCCGGAGCAAATTCCTGCTTCTCGGAGAGGGCAATTTCAGCTTTTTCCACTGATGAGCCGGAATCTTCTTGCTTAGTATGCTTAGCAATAGAGCCGACCACCTCAGCTGCACTGACATCGTTCAAGCTGATTTCGGTGAACATTACCTGCTCAACGGGCACGCCTTGTTCATTGACCATATCGGCTTTTAACAGCAGGCCATTGGAATCATCCAACCATAATCGATAACCGTAACGGTAACTATCTTTGGGCTTTACATTGATCCGCTGCGTCAAACGGCCCGCCACGCGCTGCTTGCCGAGCAGGGTAAAATTATAATAATTTTCGAGTTGTCCAACGCCTTCCGACAAGGCCTCGGGAAAGCTCTTTCGGGGCTTGCCGTTGGCACTCGGGACGGACTGCCCCGGCAGCAGAGAAGTCATGCTGTTATTGCTCAGGACAACTTCGTGGCCCGGCCCACTGAGGGAAATAAGGCGCTCATGCTCGCCTCGTTCATCAACAACATGGGTAATTTGCATGGCCACCATGTGTTTATCGCGTAGATAAACAAAGGTGCCTTCATAGTCGAGTTCGTGGGCAGCACGCGACATCTTTTGCAGCCACTCATGCGCCGTAAGAGAAGGGTCGCCGGCCCACAACTGCGCCGTCGTCAAACATAGCGCCGCGAAAATGCCGTAGTTTTTCCACGAACGCATTAGCACGATGTTATTGGTCTTGACCGTAACCTACCATCCTGGCGTGCGGGAGCACACCCTGCATATCCGCAGGGACGGAGTAATGGTTGTGATTGTTGAGATAGGTGTTCAGTTTGGCCTCGAAGGCAGGGTCGCCTAAATCCCAATGCTGATCAGTCTGAATATTTTCCGTCAGGAAAGCGGGCGCCACAGGCGTAGTAATGAGCACATTTTCCACCGGTGTGATGGCAGCTTGGGAATATGCGCCCTCCGTTGGAATAGCAGAACCGGTATTTGCGGGGGCAAAGCTAGCGACCTGGACACTGCTGGAGAGAGGGTCTTGAGGCAGGGTTTGCACGCTCAGGATAGCCAATGCGGTAACGGAGGCGGCAACCGCTAACCCGGCAATCTGGCGGAACGCTGGGGACAGGGATCGCAACTTAGATTCCAGCGCGACGCTACGCGGGGCTAACACGGTAGGTTCAGATGCGAGTGCGTTGATTACGTTGCGGGCAACATCTTGCTCTAGCTTGTCAGGGAGATCGTTGTGGATGGCTGCCCTGATGAGATGGTAGCTGCCCCAGACCTTTTTCAGTTCGGGGTCGTGCTGCAAGGTGCTGATTAGATTATGCGTCTCGGTATCGGACAATTCACCGTCCATTAACGCGGAAATTTGTTCCTCAATGCTAATATTCATGGTAGGTACTCATGACTCAGTTAGTTTCCAATAATGGTTTGAGCTTGTTATCGATTGCCTCGCGCGCCCTGAATATGCGGGAACGCACCGTGCCTACGGGGCACGCCATTAGCTCGGCAATTTCTTCGTAACTCAATCCCTCCAGTTCACGCAGGGTGATCGCCATACGCAAATCTTCCGGGAGTTGCCTGATGACCCGATGTACAGTTTTCTCGATGTCATCACGGAGTAACACATGCTCAGGGGTGGCATAGTCCTTTAATACGGAGTCGCCGGCATACTGCTCGGCGTCGACGACATCGATATCGCCATCCGGCGGCCGGCGCCCCTGGGCTACCAGGTGGTTCTTGGCCGTGTTAATGGCAATGCGGTATAGCCAGGTATAAAAAGCGCTCTCCCCGCGAAAATTCGGCAATGCGCGGTAGGCCTTTATAAATGACTCCTGGGCTACATCCTGGACTTCGCTGGAGTCGCGAATATACCGTGATATCAACTTGTGCAGCTTGTGCTGATATTTCAGTACCAGGACATCAAATGCCTTCTTCTCACCCTTCTGAACACGCCCGACCAACTCCTGGTCAACGCTATGTTCACCCGTTCGGGGTTTCCCTTTCACTATGAGGCACTCCTTTGCACTGCAATAGACCCTAACGGAAAAATATAGTTCGCCCTTGAACGCCGATAAATGATTAAAAAATCCACTTCGTTGGCCTTTTTAGCTGAGACTTGGCAAAATCGCGCTTAAACTAACGTTTAAGTGTACAGTGTTTCATACAACATATGACGCGGGATATCCCTACCCTGCGTCTTCGCCCCCTGCGTTTGCAGCGATTATTCGTAGTGAATAGTGGCTCTGCCCTCATCATCCGATATTGTGCATCAAACCTTGGCCAGCGGGGGAAATCGCACTTGCGTCCGGCAGTTTGCACCCTTACTATCGCACGGGTTTTAACTATAGATTATAGGCGGAGTTGTCCCTAAAACGACAGTCTGAATATAAACTTAACGTCGTCAGCGTCGTACATTTATCGCTCTTGCGCAACCATTCACCCGACTTGCGCAGACTTCAGGTTTTGGCATTACCGAAATTTTTCAGGGAACACATGCAACATCAGTCCGACATTTTGATCATTGGCAGCGGTATTGCCGGGCTGAGCCTGGCTCTGCGCCTCGCTCCGCAGGCGCGTATCCATGTGGTCACCAAAGGCCCGCTAACCGAGGGCGCAAGCCTCTATGCCCAAGGCGGCATTTCGGCAGTACTGGATAAGGATGATTCCATTGCCTCCCATATCGAAGATACCTTGGCAGCCGGGGCGGGCCTGGGTAATCCGGACATCGTCCGGTTTACGGTCGAGCACGGCAAGCAGAGCATCCAATGGTTGATTGATAACGGTGTGCCGTTTACCCGGCAGGCCGCAAAAGACGGCAGCATCGATTACCACTTGACGCGCGAAGGCGGGCACAGCCACCGGCGCGTTATCCACGCGGCCGATGCCACCGGACGCGCCATTG
>JBDSMM010000094.1:0-12940 GCA_039915825.1 Gammaproteobacteria bacterium
TTCGGAAACGGATTCGGAGGTAAATAAGTGCGTGTCGGCCATGCTATCCTCATGCTAAGGCGTTAAACTGCCAATGAATGTTAAACAGAATATTTTACCTGTTTGGCAGTTTTTTTACATATAAATCGGGAGGAAAACGCAATGGTAAGCCTTGAAACCCCAATCTGCGACTTTGGCGCGCCCGCAGTGGACTTTTCCCTGCCGGGTGTGGACGGCAAAACCTGGACCTTGGCCGATTGCAAGGGCGGAAGCGGCTTGCTGGTGATGTTTATCTGCAATCATTGCCCTTATGTAAAGGCCGTGCGCGAGCGCTTGGTACGCGACACCCAAGAACTGCTTGGCTACGGACTCAAGAGCGTGGCCATCATGTCCAACGATCCGGCCGAATATCCGGAAGACAGCTTTGAGAATATGCGCAAAGTGGCCCAGGAATTTGGCTTTCCGTTTCCCTATCTTATCGATAAAACACAAGAGGTTGCCAAGGCTTACGGGGCTGTCTGCACGCCGGATTTTTTCGGTTACAACAATCGCCTGGAGCTGCAATACCGTGGGCGGCTCGATGCCAGCCGTAAGGAAACCGGGCCGCCGGATGCGCGCCGTGATCTGTTCGAGGCAATGCTCGCAATAGCACAAACGGGGCAAGGCCCGCGCGAGCAGATACCCAGCATGGGCTGCTCGATCAAGTGGATCGGCTCTGCTTAGCAAGCAAGGCGGCGCGAAGACACCGCCTGCTAATCATTTTCTCCTGAAGCTACGATCTTCTAGCCTAAACTATTGCCGAAACTCAGCGGGTAAGAGAGAATACAAAGTGTTGGCGGGGCTAAAGCTATTGCTTTTATAATTCATCCATACACATTTCAGCACCCAGAGAGCTCTCGGTCGCTGCCAAGTCATCAGATTTGGAGCGCTACGGAGTTTTTTTTTGCAGTTTAGGCCGTGCAGAGTGCTGTATGAGCATTTTGCGGGGGCATAAAATATATTAGGTCTGGTTCGTACCGTAATCTGTGGCGGCTGTACTGGCAGATCAAGGGCAGCCAGCCTGTCCCTGGCGGAGATTTTATTATGACTATAGATGATGAGCGGGGACACGATAATGAGTATATTGAACAGAGGGGCAGATGAGATGACAAGACCTATTGTACTCGGTATCGTTGGTGATTCGGCTGCGGGTAAGACCACTATCACAAAGGGAATTGCCCAAGTGTTGGGCGAAGACCGCGTGACCACCATTTGCACCGATGATTATCACAAATATAATCGTGTGGATCGCGCCCGACTGGGCATTACCGCCTTGCATCCGGATTGCAATTATATCGACATCATTGAACAGCACATTAAGCTGCTCAAGAAAGGCCAGCCTATTCTCAAGCCGCACTACAACCACTCTACGGGCGATTTCGATCCGCCAAATTATGTAGAAAACAAAGAATTCATTATCGTCGAAGGCTTACTCGGCTATCACACCAAGGCCATGCGCGATTTTTATGACGTCAAGCTCTATCTGGCGCCGCCGGAAGAACTGCGTTACCAGTGGAAGATGAAGCGCGATACCGCCAAGCGTGGCCATAGTCCCGAGGCCGTACGCAAAGAAATGCTTGCACGCGAAGCGGATTCCGATGCATTCATCCGGCCGCAGCGCAAATGGGCGGACATGGTGATCTGCTTTTATCCGCCGCCCGAGCATCAAGAAGAGACCGGCGGTCATTTGAATGCTTCATTAGTATTGCGCCCCACATTGCCTTCACACCCCGATCTTTCCGAGGTTCTGCAAGAAGGCGGATTGGAAGGCGATGGCCTTAAGCTGGTACTGGACCGCGATATGGATCTTCCCGTTGATCGGCTCGAGATATCAGGTGCCATTTCCGACCAGAAGGCCAAGCGCCTCGAAGACCTGCTGTGGAGTTACATCCCAGGCGAACATCATCACCTGCGGCATGAAGGCTTAGGCGCCATTACCGGCACAACGGGGGAAACGCTGAAGTCGCATCCCTTGGCATTGACGCAATTGCTGGTGGCCTATCATTTGCTCAAGGCGGCTTCCGGTCACGAGCAATGACCTGTACGGGCTTGCTGTGCCCGTCAGATTTTTCGTTAAGCCCCCTGTGTTGTTGAGGAAAAACGCCGGCGCTTACCCTGCTCTGTTAAGGATAAACAGACACAAGGAATCGCCCGTGTTGCCGGGTGCCGGATGTTCCATCGAGAGATTTATTTTCATTAGGAGATTCGCATGCCTTCACGTAGAGAATTAGCCAACGCCATCCGCGTCTTGAGCATGGATGCCGTGCAAAAGGCCAATTCCGGTCACCCCGGAATGCCTATGGGCATGGCAGATATCGCCGAGGTATTGTGGAACGATTTCCTGCACCACAATCCGGCGAATCCGAAATGGCATAATCGTGATCGCTTCATACTCTCCAACGGCCACGGTTCGATGTTGCAATATTCTTTGCTGCATTTAAGCGGCTATGAACTCCCCATGGACGAAATCAAGCGCTTTCGTCAATTACACTCAATGACCCCGGGCCATCCCGAATACGGTTATGCGCCCGGAATTGAGACCACCACCGGGCCCTTGGGCCAAGGCCTGGCCAATGCGGTCGGCATGGCACTTGCTGAACGCACGCTCGCCGCGCAGTTCAATCGTGATGGCCATCACATCATCGACCACTACACTTATGTATTCCTGGGCGATGGCTGTTTAATGGAAGGTATCTCGCACGAGGTCTGTTCCTTAGCCGGCACGCTGGGCCTGGGCAAGTTGATCGCATTTTACGACGACAACGGTATCTCCATCGACGGCCATGTGGAGGGTTGGTTTACCGACGATACCCCAAAGCGTTTTGAGGCTTACGGCTGGCATGTTGTGCCGAATGTTGACGGGCACAATGCCGACGCCGTGCGCGCGGCCATTCAGGAGGCCCGTTCAGTCAATGACAAGCCGACCATGATCTGCTGCAAGACGGTGATCGGTTTTGGCGCACCGAATTTGTGCGGCAGCCACGATTGTCACGGCGCGGCCTTAGGCGATAAAGAAATCGCGGCCACCCGCGAAAATCTCGGCTGGACCCATGAGCCGTTTGTTATCCCTGAAGAGATTTACGCCGGCTGGGATGGCAAGGCCAAGGGCGCGGCGCGCGAGCAGGAGTGGAGCCAAAGCTACGCGGCATACCAACAAGCGCACCCCGATGTGGCTGCGGAACTGGAGCGCCGTTTGAAAGGCGACTTGCCAGGAGATTGGGAGGAAAAGGCTAAGGCCTACATCGCCGCTGTGGACAGCAAGGGTGAGAGTATAGCCTCGCGCAAGGCCTCGCAGAATGCGCTCAATGCATACGGCCCGGTGTTGCCGGAATTGCTCGGCGGCTCCGCCGACCTGGCCGGTTCTAATCTCACCCTCTGGTCGGGCTCCAAGGGCGTGAGCAATACTGTTGCAGACGGTAATTATATTTATTACGGCGTGCGCGAATTCGGCATGTCAGCCATCATGAACGGCATCGCCTTACACGGCGGCTTTATTCCTTACGGCGCTACCTTTCTGATGTTTTCGGAATACGCGCGCAACTCATTGCGCATGGCGGCATTGATGAAGCAGCGTGTGCTGTTTGTCTATACGCACGATTCCATTGGCTTGGGCGAAGACGGCCCAACCCACCAGGGTGTCGAACAGACCGCTACGCTGCGCCTGATCCCCAATATGCACGTTTGGCGTCCCAGCGATGCCGTCGAATCCGCAGTCTCCTGGAAGGCGGCCATCGAGCGTACTGGCGGGCCGGCCTGTCTGATATTTTCCCGGCAGAATCTCAATCATCAAAAGCGCGACGCCCAAGCCATCGCCAATATCAATCGCGGCGGCTATATCCTGTTGGATCCGCCAGCGCCCTTACCGCTTCAGGCCATCATCATTGCCACCGGTTCCGAGGTAGGTATCGCGGTGACTGCCGCACAACAACTGAACGAACGTGGACTACACACCCGCGTGGTGTCCATGCCTTGCACCCAGTTGTTCGATGCACAAGACGCAGCCTATCGCGAATCCGTATTGCCCAAGCACATTAATGCCCGCGTCGCGGTCGAGGCGGGTGTCACTGACGGTTGGATCAAATACGTTGGTCTGCAAGGCAAAGTGGTCGGTATAAATACCTTTGGCGAATCGGCCCCTGCAGGAGAGCTGTTCAAACATTTTGGAATCACTGCGGAGAATGTGATCAGCAGTGTCGAGGACGTTTTGTAAGCAGCAGAACGTTGGGCCTGGGGCACGCACGAATTTTAGATAATGTTCGGAGATAGCAAATGGCGATAAGAGTTGCAATTAACGGCTATGGCCGCATCGGCCGTAATGTGTTGCGTGCCTTGTACGAGGGCGGGCGAAATAAAGAGATCGAGATCGTTGCGATCAATGATCTGGGCAACGCCGAGACCAATGCGCATCTGACGCAGTACGATACCGTGCACGGCAAGTTTCCCGGCACGGTCGCGGTGGATGGCGATTTCATGATCGTCAACGGTGACCGCATTCGTGTGTTGGCCATGCGTGACCCGTCGCAATTGCCCTGGGGTGAATTGAATATCGATGTCGTGCACGAGTGCACCGGTATCTTCACCAGCAAAGAAAAGTGCATGGCGCATATCAAGGCCGGCGCCAAGAAGGTGATCATTTCCGCGCCTGGCACGAGTGTGGACGCCACCATTGTGTTCGGCGTTAATGACAAAACCCTCAAGGCCACGGATACGATTATCTCCAATGCCTCGTGCACCACAAATTGCCTGGTTCCGCTGGTTGCCCCCTTGCATAAAAAGATCGGCATCAAGCACGGCTTGATGACGACCGTGCACAGCTACACCAACGACCAGGTGCTGACCGATGTTTATCACAGCGATCTGCGCCGTGCGCGATCTGCTACGCAATCCATGATCCCCACCAAGACCGGCGCCGCTGCCGCCGTCGGCCTGGTGTTGCCCGAGCTGGACGGCAAGCTGGACGGTTTTGCGGTGCGGGTGCCGACCATTAATGTCTCGTTGGTAGACCTCAGCTTTGTTGCCGCGCGCGAGACCACGGTAGACGAGATTCATGCGGTGATGAAAGAGGCCGCGCAGGGCGAACTCAAGGGCATCTTGAATTACAACGACAAGCCGCTGGTGTCGATAGACTTTAATCATGACCCGGCCTCGTCGACTTATGAATCCTCGCTGACCAAGGTCATGCAGGGCACGATGGTTAAGGTGCTTGCCTGGTACGACAATGAGTGGGGTTTCTCGAACCGTATGCTGGATACCACCGTCGCGTTGATGAAGGCGAAATAAAATGTAGGTCGGTTCAAGCGCGTAGCACGGAACAAACTTACCTATATATAAGAGACTACTATGTCAGTCATCAAACTCGAAGACCTAAGAAATCTGGAAGGCAAACGCGTGCTGGTGCGCGCGGACCTCAATGTGCCGCTCAAAAACGGCAAAATCACGGATGAGACGCGCATCTATGCAACCGTGCCGACGATTGAGTATTTATTGAATGTTGGTGCCAAGGTCATGGTTATGTCGCACCTTGGTCGCCCCGAGGAAGGGGTTTATGATGCCAAGGCCTCGCTCGCACCCATTGCGGAATCGCTCTCGGAACAATTGGGCAGAAAAGTTGAGCTGGTGAGGAATTGGTTGGACGGCGTTGAGGTGGCGAACGGCGAGGTCGTACTCTGCGAGAACGTACGCTTTAACGTCGGTGAGGAAGACAATGATGATGCGCTGGCAAAAAAAATGGCCGCGCTCTGCGATGTATTTGTGATGGATGCCTTCGGCACCGCGCACCGTGCACAGGCCTCTACGCACGGCGTAGCCAAATACGCACCGATTGCCTGTGCTGGGCCGTTGCTCACGAATGAACTGAAGGCCTTGGATGCCGCACTGAAAAATCCGCGGCGCCCCATGGTGGCCATTGTCGGCGGTTCGAAAGTATCGACGAAACTCACCGTACTGGAATCACTGTCCAAGATAGTCGATCAGTTAATCGTCGGTGGCGGTATCGCCAATACCTTTATCGCGGCGGCGGGTTTTAACGTGGGCAAATCGCTCTACGAGCCCGCCCTGGTTGCCGAGGCCCAGCGTCTAAGCGAACAAGCGCGCGCGCGAGGCGCGGAAATTCCCGTGCCGACCGATGTCGTCTGCGCCAAGGAATTCAAGGAAACTGCCGAGGCGACGCTTAAAAATGTCGACCAGGTGACCGCTGACGATATGATCTTTGATATCGGGCCGGAGACCTCAGCACGGCTTGCCGAAATCCTGAAAAACGCGGGCACTATCGTGTGGAACGGACCGGTCGGCGTGTTCGAGTTCGATCAGTTCGGTGCGGGTACTGAAGCGCTGGCGCGTGCAATTGCACAAAGCCAAGCCTTTTCGCTGGCGGGTGGTGGTGATACATTGGCCGCTGTCGCCAAATACGATGTCGGATCGCGCATTACCTATATCTCCACCGGCGGCGGTGCATTTCTTGAATTTCTCGAAGGCAAAACCTTGCCTGCCGTGGCCATTCTGGAAGAGCGCGGTAAGGAAAGGCCGGTAACAGACTCATGAAAAGCCCCATCACAAGCTGTAAGCAGACTGCCCGGATGGTTCCTATTTACAGCTTATCGATAAATTTATGCTAAGACGCACCAAAATCGTTGCAACCCTGGGCCCCGCCACAGACGATCCTAAAATCCTCGATAAAATGATCGAGGCCGGTATGGACGTGGTACGCGTTAATTTCTCCCACGGCAGCCCCGAGGAGCATCGGCTACGCGCTGAGACCGTGTGTAATCGCGCACGCGCCTATGGTCGCCACATCGGTGTGCTTGTCGATTTGCAAGGTCCCAAAATCCGCATTGACCGTTTCAAGAACGGCAAGGTCATTCTTGAGGAAGGTAATAAGTTCATCCTTGACGGCCAACTGGACGCTTTTTCAGGTACCGAAGAGCGCGTCGGTATTACTTATAAGCAACTCCCGCAGGACGTCAAGCGCGCGGACACACTGCTGCTTGACGATGGGCGCATTGTGTTATGGGTCGATCAGGTGGTCGGCGAAGAAATCGAGTGTCGGGTGGTCGTAGGCGGCGAGTTATCTAATAATAAGGGTATTAATCGTCAGGGCGGTGGGTTGTCGGCCGTGGCATTGACAGCCAAGGATCGCTCGGATATCAAGATTGCCGCCGCCATGGGCGCGGATTATGTGGCGGTGTCCTTTCCGCGTAGTGCCGCCGATATCCATGAAGCGCGCGCATTGCTGCGCGCCGCGGGCGGACATGGTGGGATCGTGGCAAAAATAGAACGTGCCGAGGCCATCGAAGCCCTTGAAGAAATCATTGCTGCCGCAGATGTAATCATGGTGGCGCGTGGAGATCTGGGCGTCGAGATCGGCGATGCCGCGTTGCCGCCCGTGCAAAAACATATCATCCAGCTCTCGCGCACCATGAACCGCGCCGTGATTACCGCCACGCAGATGATGGAGTCGATGATCGAGAACCAGATTCCTACGCGCGCCGAGGTATTCGACGTGGCCAATGCCGTGCTTGATGGCACCGATGCGGTCATGCTATCAGCGGAAACGGCTTCCGGAAAATACCCGGCCAAGGCCGTGGCGGCCATGGATCGCATCTGCCGTGAGGCCGAAAAGCAGCAGATTACCCGCGTGTCAGACCATCGCTTGAATACACATTTTGCGCGCATCGACGAGGCCATCGCGATGGCTACCATGTATACGGCGAACCATTTGGGCGCGAAGGCTATCGTGGCGTTGACCGAGTCGGGTTCCACGCCGTTATGGATGTCGCGTATCAGTTCTGGTATCCCGATTTACGCCTTGACGAAGCATGCCGAGACGCGTAGAAAGGTTACTATCTACCGGGGTGTTTACCCGGTCAGCTTCGATATGACCACCACCGATCATGCCCAGGTAAACAAAGAGGCCATCGATGAACTGGTACGCCGTGGGGTGGTACACGATGGCGATTTGGTCGTCATTACCAAGGGCGATCTAATGGGTGTACATGGCGGAACTAATGCCATGAAGATTGTGCGCGTCGGCGATATGGTTATCCCCGGGGCGTGATGCCGCAGTAATCGTTGAGACTATACAATACAAAGACTTAAGGAGGTTTAAATGGCTCTTATATCAATGCGTCAATTATTGGACCATGCCGCAGAGCATGGTTACGGCATTCCCTCGTACAACGTGAATAACATGGAGCAAATCCACGCCATCATGCAGGCCGCCGATGCGCTGAACAGCCCGGTGATCATGCAGGCCTCGGCAGGCGCGCGTTCCTATGCGGGCGAACCGTTTCTGCGCCATATGATGCATGCCGCAGTAGAAATGTGGCCGCATATTCCCATCGTTATGCACCAGGATCACGGCGCCTCACCGGCCATCTGCCTGCGTTCCATCCAGAGTGGGTTTACCTCGGTGATGATGGACGGCTCGCTTAAAGAGGATATGAAGACCCCGGCCTCTTACGATTACAACGTCGAAGTGACGCGCAAGGTCGTCGAAATGGCCCACGCCTGCGGCGTTGCCGTGGAAGGCGAGCTTGGCTGCCTGGGTTCACTCGAGAGCGGCATGATGGGCGAGGAAGATGGGCATGGTTCGCTGGATAAGCTCGACCATTCGCAATTATTAACAGACCCGGAAGAGGCCGCCGACTTTGTGGCGGAGACCAAGGTGGACAGCCTGGCGATCGCTATCGGCACCAGCCACGGGGCCTATAAATTCACCCGCCCGCCGACCGGCGACACCTTGGCCATCGAGCGCATCAAGGAAATTCACGCACGCATCCCCGACACTCACCTGGTCATGCACGGTTCCTCATCCGTGCCACAGGAATGGCTGGAGATCATCAATAAATACGGCGGCAACATCCGCAAGACCTACGGTGTGCCCGTCGAAGAAATTCAGCAGGGCATCAAGCACGGCGTGCGCAAGGTCAATATCGACACCGATCTACGCCTGGCCAGCACCGGCGCGATGCGCCGCGCCCTGGCCGAAGACCCGTCCGAATTCGACCCGCGCAAATTCATCAAACCCACCATCAAGGCGATGATGGAGATCTGCAAGGCACGTTACGAGGCGTTTGGCTGCGCGGGTATGGCCGGAAAGATCAAGCCGATCTCGCTTGAGGTCATGGTAAAGAAATACGCCAGCGGCGAACTCGACCCACGGGTGAGCTCAAATAAGGTGAAGGCCGTCGCCTAAGCGATTTAGCTATTTCATCTGAAAATAAAAAACCCTCATGGCCAACCTGTCACGAGGGTTTTTTATTACCTGCTCCAGGGCATGCCCTGACTGCTGCGGCGCACGATACGGTAATCTTTAAGCCCATTTTGATTACACGGGGGCGAAGTACAAAAAAGGGGCCGTTAGGCCCCTTTCATATTGATGAAAACTAACTCCGTAGCGAGACCGCCACAGAGGTATATTGCTAATTGCTTGCCTGCAGATTGGGCATACGCGAACTTGTCAGGGCCTTCATGAAGGCCACCAGATCGGCCTTTTCTATATCGGTCAGATTCAATGGCTTGAACAGCGGATCCAGACGCGGATTCTTGACGTTACCCTGATTATATAAATTGATGACATCTTCCAAAGTGGCCAGACTGCCGTCATGCATATAAGGCGCTGTCAGGTCTATGTTACGTAACGTCGGCGTCTTGAAGCGGCCAATTGCCTTGGTGTCTAACTCGGTCGGTGTGATCGTGACGAGCACACGGCCCAATTCCGATACATCGCCCTCTTTGAGCACCAGTTCGTCAACCTGTTTGCCCGCAGCAACCGCTGCGCGGAACGTATTGATGATCTCGTACATGCGCGGCTCTACTTTGCTAAAGCCGACACCCAGGTTGTGGAAGCTGTTATTGGTGAAGATTGCAGAGGTCGGCCCAATGGTATGGCAGGCGCTGCACTTGGCCTTGCCGCGGAAGAGATCCAGCCCACGGGCGGCCTCTAGTGACATGGCTGTCTTATCGCCGGCGTACTGGTAGCGATCAAAAGGTGAATCACCCGCCACCAAAGTGCGCTCAAAGGAAGCGATCGCCATGCTCGCATGATCAATGGTGATTTTGTCGGCCTCTACCCCAAACACATTCTTAAATTGGATGGGATAACTGCCATCCTTACGGATGATATCCACTGCCTGGGCATGGTCTTTCAGCCCGTGCTCAATAGAATTAGTGAACGGATCCTTGGCCTGGGCCTCCAGACTCGGACGACGGCCATCCCAAAACTGATGGGTATAATAAGCGGCATTGAGTACCGTCGGCGCATTGCGTGTGCCGCGGCTCTTGTTGATACCCTCCGAGGTAGGCTGATGATCCGTGAAGGCCTTGGTGGGGCTATGGCAAGTGCCGCAACTGACCGTGCCGTCACCGGATAAGCGCTTGTCATTAAACAGGGCCTGCCCCAAGGCGATCTTTTCCGGGGTCTGAGGATTGTTTGCGGGAATCGGCACGGGTGGCAGACCGAGCGGAGGTTGTGCCCAGCTTATATTTACCCAGGCTGTACTGATTAATGCCACTAATACGATGTTGCTATACTTCATGATTTCCCCCGTTCGCTAAAATTTTGAAATTCCTTAACTAACTAATTTGTAAAGAAAGCAAGGAGCATGCCAGTACGAAGGGGTGTGGCTATAAAATTCTGCTACATCCGAAAAATTCACATTAGCGAGTAAATTTCTGGTCTTGACTGAAAATTTTGCGAGGAATCTTTACAACTGTGAGAGGGGGGTGTGCCAACTTGGTCATGACGAGTCCGATCCGTCACTAAAATGTCACTTTTGGGCCAGATGCACGCAATTCCCGATTGCAGATATTTATCACTATCAGCGCAAGATTTCCGGATCGGGCGTAGGCAATACTAAAAATGCAGGATCGTGATCGTTGCCTCCGGCCATGATCAGACTCAGAATTGCCGCCGGGAGCGCAGCGGCCTTGCGGCCATTGACGACGACCAGTGGCGTGCCTTCTATCTGGTATTGTTCAGCGAAATCGATATCTTCCTGCAAGGCTGCGGCAGTAGCCGGGGAATTTACACAATCTTTCAGCTCCTGGCGGCGCCCAGGGTCTTTGCTGGCTATGTCCCAGATGCGGTCTTGGGTAAGCTCGGCCTGTTGCTGGAACATGGTGGAGCGCACGCGCGCAAAGTCGGGCGAGCCGATTAAACAGATTTGCAGCTTGGCGGCAAGACAGCTGCTGCCATCGCTAGCGCGCGTAACCTTGGAGTTACACTGATTATCGAGCGGGTAATGACGCGTCGCCTGGCTCCATGAACCCGGGGGGCTAAGCTTGCGGATCTCTGTCAGTGCGGCTTCCAGATTTTTACAATGTGGGCAACGTATATCTGTCCATTCAACGAGATGCACCGGGGCAGCGGCCGTGCCGAAGGTAATGCGCCGTGGATCGGGGGCTTTCTCGATGGTGGGCGATTTGCGATACATCGCCAGTGAGTCGCTGGTTGCCTGCTGAATACCCACCGGCAGGGAATTCAGAAACTCCTCCAGCGGAGTCAGGGTATTAGCCGGACTCGTCTTTTCAGCGGCCGCAGGCGCGGCCAGCTCAGCGGTGATTAAATCCTCGCGCGGCGTGTTAAGGCCTGGGTAGAGCAACAAGGCCAGCGTAACCAGCAAAATCCCGCCGCTGAGCAGCGCGGGTTGAGCCCAGTCTTTACCAGCAACAGTGAAACGTCGGAAGGCCAGATACGCGGCAACCGCTACCAGCAGATAAAACAAAATGCAGGTAGGGCAAAAGGTTTTAATGGACACGCTATAAGCCAGCAACAAAACAGCCATCAAAACGCCGACGCCCGTACTCAGGCGCAACGCCCGGACGGCGTCTGCGGTAGGTAGGGCCTTGTTGGCCTGGTGCAACAACCAGACAGATAAAACCAGCACCACCAGACTCCATGCCAAACCCCAGCCAACGATGGGAATGCGTGTGATCTGGTGCACGCTGTGCGCGAGCGCTGAATTCCAGACGTTAGCGCAGTTGAAGGTAGCGTTGAATGAACAGAGCAGAGTGTCGCTGGCGGTGCGCAGATGTAATAATTCTACCCACTGGTAAATGCTCAGCATGACGGCCAGCAGGGCAACGACAATTAGCATAATCGTGCTACGCTTAGAGGGGCTTGAACTAGGAGTTGCGAGCTGCGAAATGGCCATGGTCTATCCTGGAAGCTAAGGAATTCTAACGAAGAAACTCACTCTAGCAGAGTTTTGCAACGGCAGACAAGTTAGGCGCGAGCAGCATTCTGCTAATGATTGTGGTGCTAGACGAGTGCTGAGGTGCGGCCGCAAATAACCCCGGCCTAACATAAGGTGTTAGCATGAATAATGATTGCCGGAACCGTCCTCTTCGCTGCTGCTACGTATTTGGTCATGCTGGCCGGTTTTTATTGGGCACGGTGGCGGCGCCTGCACATCGGTATTATGGTTGGAGTCATGCTGTTCGATCTGAGCATGCCATTTTACCTGTACCTGAACAAGGATTGGCACCGGCGCCTGATAAAGGAAGGTGAGCTGACTTCATATCTGCTCTGGACACATTTCCTGCTACTGCTTACACTTTACATGTTGTATATCTTGCAGATCCAGGCCGGACGTCGGCTCCTGCGGGGCGAAGGCGATCGGGCGGAGCATCGTGCCCAAGGCAAGGCAATTCTCGTGGTGCGGGCCTTTGTGATTGCCACCGGCGCCCTCTTGGTAGAACCCCCAGCGCACTGATTAACTTGGTTTAACTGGGCATGCATGGAAATTGACCAACAATACCCGTTCATTGACTAGACGACGCTCACCTGCCTACTTGACTAAGTAAAAAATACAGGTAGACTTTAGACAAAGTCTAAGTTTGTGGGCTTGGCCGCCTTGGCGGGCAGTTTTTATTAACCCAACTTTTGAATAAATGAGGATGTTTTTATGGCACTTAAAGGTAG
>JBDSMM010000099.1:0-15103 GCA_039915825.1 Gammaproteobacteria bacterium
GCCATTTATCCAATGGCGAAAAGACAGTGACGGAACTGGAAGAGCTGTGCGGCGCATCGCAGTCCGCCGTGTCACAATTTCTGGCGCGCATGAAAGCTGAACAATTGATCGCATCGCAACGCGACGAGCGTTACGTACGTTACCGTATTGCTGATCCCAAAGTATATGCCTTGATTAAGGCATTGCATAAAATTTTCTGTAAGGTATCGGCGTGATATTTTGCCCGAGGATTATTTAAGCTGAGTGCTTCCTGGCGCGGGGGCAAGTTAACCGGATCAGCCGTATGAACAAGGAAGAGTGATGGCCATCATATTCGGGATACTGGTTGGACTGGCCCTGGGTTTGACGGGCGGTGGCGGGTCTGCGTTTGCCTTGCCGCTTCTCATCTATGGCTTGGGCATGGCGACAAAAGACGCTGTGGTAGTTTCATTGGCGGCGGTCGCGCTTACCAGCGCCTTCGGCGCGGTCACGGCATGGCGTGCCGGCTTGGTAGAGTGGCGTCCGGGGATCATATTTTCCTTCACGGGAATACTCGGTGCGCCGTTGGGTTTGGCAATGGGCAAGAATATACCCGAGAGTTACCTTATCATGGGTTTTGCCGTGCTGGCGCTGCTGGTGGCAGCCGCAATGTGGGGCAAGGCCGTGCGATCGCCGGCTGAGTCTGCCGTGGTGCGTGCGGGGATAGGCCTTGGTGTGGAAGGAAGCGGCGCCGTGTGCAGTTATAGTCCCGACGGCATGCTGCGTTTTACCGCCCGTTGCAGTTTTATGCTTGCGTTCGTGGGTCTCGGCACGGGGTTTTTAGCCGGGCTGTTCGGGGTAGGCGGTGGGTTCATCATTGTGCCGGCACTGATGTTCATCACCCAGATGCGTATTCATCAGGCAGTGGCCACCTCGCTCTTTGTAATTACGCTGATCGGTTTAGCCGGTGTCGGTTCGGAGCTGGCGCAAGGCCGTACCCTACCTTGGCAGCTTACCGGCCTGTTTGTAGCGGGCGGACTCGCCGGGATGGGCGCGGGCCGCTTGTTGGCGCGCCGCATGGCAGGTCCGACCCTGCAAAAGTTATTCGCTGTGGCCATTGCGCTCATGGCGTTATTCATGCTCGCCGCAAGCCTGGGTATAAACCCCTTTGCAGCTACCGGCGCATGATGTGCTTGAGCACGGTAAAAACGTATTACCACTTAGAGAAACGGGTATGAATTTATCATGATTTTTCGCCAACTTTTTGAACCGATATCCTGTACCTATACGTATCTTTTGGGCTGTGAGGAGACCGGTCAGGCAGTATTGATCGATCCGGTCATGCCGGCGTGGGAGCGTGATTTGACGGCCATCAATTCCCTGGGCCTGAAGCTCGCCTATACCCTGGACACGCACATCCACGCCGACCATATCACTTCGGCGCTGCACCTGAAGAAGGAAGTGGGCAGCAGGATTGCCAATCCCGCCATCGACAAGCTGCCGTGCACCGACATCGGCATCGAAGATAATGTAGTCTTCGAGGTGGGGAGCCTGAAAATTCAGCCGCTGCATACCCCAGGCCATACCGACGGCCATTTTGCCTATGCATTAGGCAATCGGGTGTTCACCGGCGATGCGCTCTTGATTGATGCGTGCGGCCGTACCGATTTTCAGAATGGTGATGCCCCGGCGCTTTACCGCAGCATCCACGAGAAACTCTTTACCTTGCCCGATGACCAGTTGGTATATCCGGCACACGACTACAACGACCGCCGCGTTTCCACTATAGCGCAAGAGCGCAAACGTAATCCGCGGGTTGGCGGCGGACGCGGTCTGGAAGAGTTTGTGGTAATCATGAGCGAACTGAAATTACCTTATCCAAAATTTATCGATTACGCCGTACCGGGCAATAAAAAATGCGGTGAGTGTCCGCTGGATTTGCCGAATAAATTAAAAGAGTACTGCGACCAGATGGCGTTCAGCCCGCAAGGTTAAAGCGCAATGTTGGTTAATGTAGAGCCCGTAAAATCAATGAGGAAATGTATGCAAAAATTTATGCAGATAAGCGAGGGTGTTTTCATCGGCGGTCAGCCTGAACAGGAAGACTTGCTGGAGTTTGCCAGGCAGGGCGTTAAGACCGTGATCGACTTTCGCGAACCCTCCGAAACGGCTGTTTCAAACGCTCGCATGGCGCATGAGGCAAACCTGGACTACGTAAACATCCCGGTCAACAAAATGACCTTGTCCGATGCGGATGTAGAAAAATTTCGCGCTGCTTTAGGCGATAAGCAAGGGCCGTTTCTGTTGCACTGCGGTTCCGGCGCGCGCGCGGGTGCGATGCTGCTGATGAAGACGGCGGTGGACAGTGGCTGGACTTCAGAGCAGGCTATGGAAACAGCCGCGAATATGGGTTTCGATTGCAACGCCCATCCCGAGATCAAGGCGTTTTTTACCGATTATATCCGGCGTCATGGAGCGACGAAAACTTAGGGAACCTCTGATTTATGTGTCATTCCGGGCCCCTGCCTTCGCGGGGGCAGGCTGCGCGTAGCGGAGACCCGGAATCCAGATAGGTAGGTCGGATCAAGTGTAGCGGATCCGATGGCACGCTGAATTCCCGCGTGCGCGGGAATGACGAAAATGGGATTAATCAGAGTTTCCTTAGTTTAATCGCCGCCTCACTGCGCGGCGGACCCCAAACCTACCCTCAAGGGGCCCCGGTCTTGATTTTAACCTACTATTAAAGGTAAAGGCTCTTCCCGTGACACGGAAAGGGCGCGCC
Organism: Gammaproteobacteria bacterium; assembly: GCA_039915825.1. Classification (GTDB taxonomy): domain Bacteria; phylum Pseudomonadota; class Gammaproteobacteria; order SURF-13; family SURF-13; genus JBDSTW01. The sequence goes on from JBDSMM010000099.1 coordinate 2,741, forward strand.
CCACCCGGGCATAAACCCAGCCTGCATTCGCGACTTTCCCAACTCACCCACCTCGCTTTAGTAAGTTCGCTTGTAAATAAGCAGGTTATTTCATACAATTATCAGTCTAGTGCGGGGTGGAGCAGTCTGGCAGCTCGTCGGGCTCATAACCCGAAGGTCGCAGGTTCAAATCCTGCCCCCGCTACCAAGAATTAAGGGCCGGAGGGTCCGGCATGGCTGGCTGGTGTGTAGTTAGGCCGCCGGTGTTGCAGTAAAAAGCAAAATCTTTACGCGGTTGTGTGGCTGCTGCTAAAGGTCACAATAACACAGCTATTAAGGAAGTTTAATGAAGTGGGCCTCGTGCCCATTTTTCATTTCTGGAGTCTGAGCATGCGTCAAGCGCCGGTGCATCTGCGGCAATTGGTTGGACCTGCGGTCGTCGCCTTGGGTTATGAATTGGTTGGAATCGAGTACGCCGCACAGGGCCACGGTTCAATATTGCGCGTTTATATAGACAGCGCTGACGGTATTAGTGCGGAAGATTGTCAGCGGGTAAGCCACCAGGTCAGCGGTGTGCTGGACGTGGAAGATCCAATAAAGGGCCGTTATGCCCTGGAAATTTCATCGCCCGGCCTGGATCGGCCGTTGTTTACCCTGGAGCAGTTTGCGCAGTTTGTCGGTCATCGCATCAAGTTGCGCCTGAATGCGCCGCTAAACGGTCAGCGCAATTTTGTCGGGCTGTTATTAAGCGTGAGTGATGAACAGGTGTTGATAAAGAGCGATGATGCCGAGGTCAGTTTGCCGCCGGCCAATATCGATAAGGCGCGCCTGGTGCCTGAGCTGTGAAACATGCCAGATAGTAAGGTTACCGGTGACAATAGAAATTATATATTCATCTTGCAACTCGATACGTGCGACGTGTGACTGCAGTTGACAGAGGTGGTGTTATGAATAAAGAAATACTCTTGGTGGTTGACGCAGTCTCGAATGAGAAAGGCGTCAGTAAGGCCATTATTTTCGAGGCCATCGAGGCCGCGCTGGCTACTGCTACCAAGAAACGCCATGCCGATGGTGTCGACGTACGCGTGACTATTAACCGCGAGACGGGCGACTATCAAACTTCCCGCTGCTGGCAAGTGGTCGAGGATGCCGCTGAGGATTTTTTGCCCGACAGTCAAATCAAGCTCATGGACGCTGTCGATATCAAGCCCGACATCAACATTGGCGAGTTCATTGAAGAACCCCTGGAATCGGTAAGTTTTGGGCGTATTGCCGCCCAGACTGCGCGCCAGGTAATTGTGCAAAAGGTACGCGATGCCGAGCGTGCGCAGGTTGTCGAGGCCTACAAAGATCGCCGCGGCGAACTGGTGACGGGCATTATCAAGCGCGTCGAGCGCGGCAGTATTATTCTAGATCTCGGCGGCAATGCCGAGGCACTGATCAGCCGTGAGGAAATGATCCCGCGCGAGGCGGTACGCCCCGGCGATCGCGTGCGTGGCTATTTGCGTGAGGTGCGTTCCGAGATCCGTGGGCCGCAATTGTTTATCAGCCGTACCGCACCTGAGCTGGTCATCGAATTATTTAAACTCGAAGTTCCCGAAGTCGGCGAAGGTCTGATCGAGATCAAGGGCGCGGCGCGCGACCCGGGGTTGCGCGCCAAGATCGCCGTGAAATCCAATGAGCCGCGTATCGACCCCGTGGGTGCGTGCGTCGGCATGCGCGGTTCACGCGTGCAGGCCGTGTCCGGTGAATTGGCTGGCGAGCGCATCGATATTATCCTGTGGGATGAAAATCCGGCGCAGTTCGTGATTAACGCCATGTCACCCGCAGAGGTCGTCTCCATCATTGTCGATGAAGATGCACACAGCATGGATGTGGCTGTCGTGGAAGATCAATTGTCACAGGCCATTGGCCGTGGCGGGCAGAATGTGCGCCTGGCCAGCCAGCTTACCGGCTGGGAATTGAACGTCATGACCGAGGCGCAAGCCATTGATAAGAGCGAGGCCGAGACCGAGACTCTGCAAAACCTGTTCAGGGATCAATTGGATGTCGACGAAGATGTGGCAGCCATACTTGCGCAGGAAGGTTTCTCGAGCATCGAGGAAGTTGCCTATGTGCCGATCCAGGAAATGCTCGCGATCGAGGAGTTCGATGAAGATCTCGTCGAAGAATTGCGTAACCGAGCCAAGGATGTGCTGTTGACGCGTGCCATTGCGAAGGAAGAAAAATTGAGCAAGCCGGAGCTGCCCCAAGAGTTGCTCGATATTGAAGGGATGGATGAATATCTGGCCACGGTGCTCGCAGGCCGGGGCATCATTACCATGGAAGACCTGGCTGAGCAGGCCGTGGATGATCTCGTCGATATCGAGGGTATGGACAATGAGCGCGCCAGCAAGCTTATCATGACCGCGCGCGCGCCGTGGTTTGCCAACGAGCATGCAGCCAAATAAGGCAGGTCAGTACCCGGTTGTAACGGAGTGCATACCTGCGGCCGTGCACGAAATAGTGATTTTGTAATAGCATCGTTTAAAGCCGGGGGATGGCCCCAATGACAGCCATCGTTCAGAGGTTTATGCATGTCTGATGTCACTATTAAGCAATTTGCCGATGTCGTGGGCATTCCAGTCGATCATCTGCTTGCGCAGCTGGGTCAAGCCGGTTTGTCCGTCAAGGATGCCGACGAAACGATTACCGATAACGAAAAGATGCAGCTACTCGGTTATCTGCGGCGCAATCACAATAACGGTGAGGGTGTAGCCCCCGCAACCGAGCCACGCAAAATTACACTCAAGCGCAAAACCGTTAGTGCATTAAGGCAATCGGGCACGCAGGGCAAGACCAGCAAAACCGTCAATGTCGAGGTACGTAAAAAGCATACCTACGTTAAACGCAGCGCGGTAATCGCCGAAGAGATGGAGCGGGTCGAGGTCGAGACTGCGGAAAAGCAGCGTATCGAGGCTACTGAGCAGGCCTTGCGCGACGGCGAAAATCTCAAACAGGAACTTGAGGTAAAGCAACAGGCCGACGCGGCAAAGCAGGAAGAAGAAATCCGCCTGAAGGCCGAGCAAGAGGCCAGGCTCAAGGTCGAGCAGGAAGACAGGCTAAGGAAGGAGGCGCGTCCCGGTCTGCCTGCCGAAAAGGAACCGTCCAAGCCTGCCGCACCGCAAGCCGACAAGACTGATAAAAAACCCAAGTGGCGTTCCGGCAAAGATGAAGCGGGTACCAAGTACGGGCGTCAGGAATTGCACGTTGCCACGGATATGACCGGGCGGCGCAAGAAAAAAACCAAGGGCAGAATGCTCGCTGTCACCAGTTCTGGTAAACACGGTTTTGAAAGGCCCACCGCGCCTGTAGTACGTGAGGTTAGCCTTCCCGAGACGATTACCGTTGCGGAACTGGCCCAGAAGATGTCGGTGAAGGCCGCCGAGGTCATCAAGATCATGATGAAGATGGGTACTATGGTCACGATCAATCAGGCCATTGACCGCGAGACCGCCATGGTGGTGGTCGAAGAGATGGGGCATGTTCCCAAGGTGCTGGAGGAAAATGCTCTGGAAGCAGGGCTTAGTCTGGCCAGTGCGGTTATCGGCGATAAAGTGGTGCGTCCGCCCGTTGTTACGATCATGGGTCATGTGGATCACGGCAAGACCTCATTGCTCGATTATATCCGTCGTACCAAGGTGGCCACCGGCGAGGCCGGCGGCATAACCCAGCACATCGGCGCTTATCATGTGGAAACCAGTCGGGGCATGATCAGCTTCCTCGACACGCCGGGCCATGCGGCCTTTACGGCGATGCGCGCGCGCGGTGCCAAGGTTACCGACATCGTAGTACTCGTGGTGGCTGCGGACGATGGCGTTATGCCGCAGACGATTGAGGCCATTCAGCATGCGAAGGCGGCTAATGTTCCTATCCTCGTCGCGGTAAACAAGATCGACAAGCCCGACGCCGATCCGGAACGCGTCAAACAGGAACTGGTCAAGCACGAAGTCGTTTCCGAAGAATGGGGCGGCGATACCATCTTTGTACCCGTCTCGGCCAAGACCGGGGCCGGTATCGATGCCTTGCTCGATTCCATCCTGGTGCAGGCTGAGGTGCTGGAGCTGACCGCAGTCAAGGATAGCCCGGCGACAGGCGTTGTCATCGAGTCCAGTCTCGACAAGGGGCGTGGTCCGGTGGCGACAGTGCTGGTGCAAAACGGCACCTTGCACCGCGGCGATATATTATTGGCTGGGCAGGAGTTCGGCCGCGTACGTGCGTTGCTTGATGAGAACGGAAAAAACATTCACGAGGGCAACCCCTCCATGCCGGTAATGGTGCTGGGACTGTCCGGTACACCCAATGCAGGTGATGAAGTCGTAGTGGTAAGCGATGAGCGTAAGGCACGCGAGATTGCGCTATTCCGCCAAGGTAAATTCCGTGATGTGAAACTCGCCCGTCAGCAGACCACCAAACTCGAAGATGTGTTCACTCAGCTCGAAGAAGGCAAGGTCAGCACCCTCAATCTGGTTATCAAGGCCGATGTTCAAGGCTCCGCTGAGGCGCTGCGGGATGCCCTGTATAAACTTTCCACGGACGAAGTAAAAGTCAGGATTCTGGCGAGCGGTGTTGGCGGTATTAACGAATCGGATGTCAACCTGACCGTGGCCTCGGGCGCTATTCTAATTGGTTTCAATACGCGCGCCGATGCCTCTGCGCGCCGACTGGTCGCCGAGGAAGGTGTCGATCTGCGCTATTACAGCATCATCTACAATGTTATCGATGAAGTGCGCGCCGCGATGACCGGCATGCTCTCACCCGAGTTCAAGGAACAGATTATCGGCCTGGCCGAGGTGCACGATGTCTTCAAGTCCACCAAGATTGGCGCGATTGCCGGCTGCCGCGTGATCGAGGGTGTAGTGCGGCGTAATAACCCGATCCGCGTGCTACGCAATAACGTCGTGGTCTTCGAGGGCGAACTGGAATCACTGCGTCGCTTCAAAGACGACGTAAACGAAGTCCGGGCAGGTACCGAATGTGGCATCGGCGTAAAAAATTATACCGACGTAACGGCGGGTGACCAGATCGAGGTTTACGAGAAGGTGCAGGTTGCGCGGAAGCTTTGATGGGCAGATACACAGCAGATACAAGGGGCAAAGATACAAGATACAAATAATGGCTAAAAGACCCGCTCACTCCTGTTTTTTACTTGCCCCTTGTGTCTTGTATCTTGTGACTGACTCCAAATGAAAGAATTCAGTCGCACCCAACGCATGGGCGACCAGATCCAGCGCGAGCTGGCCCAGTTAATCCAGCAGCAGGTCAGTGACCCCCGCGTCGGCATGGTAACGGTCTCCGCAGTCAAACTGTCAAAGGATCTGGCGCATGCGAAGATTTTCATCACGGTGCTGGATAACAAACAGGATGCCGTCAAAAGTGTGGAGATATTGAATCACGCGGCGGGGTTTCTACGCCACGAGCTTGCGCGGCGTACCTTGATGCGCGTCATTCCTCAACTTCGATTCATCTACGATCCTACTGTGGAGCACGGTGCCAATTTGTCGGCGCTCATCAACGCAGCAATCAAATCGGATCAAGACCATGACCGCGAATAAGCTGTCCCGGTGAGATCTTCTGCGCAGGGTAGGGACGTGCACGGCATTCTCCTGCTCGATAAACCGGTGAATATAACCTCAAACGCTGCCTTGCAGGTCGTCAAACGTCTTTATCAGGCGCGCAAGGCAGGGCACACCGGCAGTCTTGATCCCTTTGCCAGTGGCTTATTGCCGATTTGTCTGGGCGAGGCCACCAAGATTGCCGGATTCCTGCTGGATAAGGACAAGTGTTACCGCGCACTCTGTAAACTGGGCATTACCACCAGCACGGGCGATACCGAAGGCGACATACTGGAAGTTCATCCTCCCGGGGTAATTACCCGGCAACTTCTCACAGAGGTGCTTGCCGGCTTTACCGGGGAGATCGAGCAGGTACCCCCGATGTTCTCCGCAATCAAACAACAGGGCCAACCGCTTTATAAACTCGCGCGTCGTGGCATTAGCGTGGAGCGTCAAGCGCGCCGCGTGACAATTCACAAGCTCGTGCTGTTGAGCTATAACGAGGATCTGGTCGAGATTGAGGTGCAGTGCACCAAGGGCACGTATATTCGTACCTTGGCGGAAGATATCGGCGCGCGTCTGGGCTGCGGCGCGCACCTGCAGGCCTTGCGCCGCATTGGTTTGGGAGATTTTCAGGAGGCGCAGATGGTGACTCTTGATCAATTGAGCGATCGGGCCGCTAGCGGCACGGCGCCCATAGATAGCCTGCTAATCTCCATGCAAGCGGCGTTGGCCGATTGGCCCGATGTCAATCTGACGGATGATGCGGCGTTTTATCTTGGTCAGGGACAAATTGTGTCCGTGGCCGGTAATCCAGGCTGCGGACGGGTTAAATTATATGCTCCCGAGGGGCGTTTTCTGGGCTTGGGTGAGGTATTGCAGGATGGACGTGTGGCGCCAAAGCGATTACTGCATAGCGGTTGAGTTTCTGCTTGATAATGACCATACAGATCGCTTATGCCTATGGGCAGAGACCATTGTCGGCTTACTTATAAGCAGCAAAAGGGGTTCCTGCTCCGCTGAAACACGGTGCGCCGCCCTTGTGCGGCGCTCGGCAACGGACGGGTAGCTCGCCTTCCAATCTTTTGCCGTTTCATCTAAAATACGTTTTTTAATTTGATTGCGCAGTAAGGAGTGAGTCATGCCGTTCACCGCCGAACAAAAAGGCCAGGTCGTCAAAGATTATCAGCGCTCGGCCACTGATACCGGTTCCCCCGAAGTACAAGTTGCGTTGCTTTCCGCGCACATTGAGCATCTGTCAAGCCACTTCAAGACGCACACCCACGACCATCATTCCCGCCAGGGTTTGTTGCGCATGGTGAGTCAGCGCCGCAAGCTGCTGGACTATTTCAAGTCAAAAAACGTCGACGGTTACCGCGAGCTGATATCACGTCTTGGCTTACGCAAGTAATCTGGTCCGTAATTGTAAAGCTCGACTGTTTCCTGCTGTACCCCCCAGCTTTTGCTAACTCTAAGGAATAGGAAGTGACCCCCATCAAAAAAGTTTTTCAGTACGGCGATCATACGGTAACAATCGAAACCGGCGAGATAGCCCGCCAAGCCTCCGGTTCAGTCATGATCAGCATGGGCGACACCGTGGTAATGGTAACGGCGGTAGGCCTGAAAAAGGTCGTCGAAGGGCGTGATTTTTTCCCGCTCACCGTCAACTATCAGGAACGTACCTATTCCGCAGGCAAGATCCCCGGCGGTTTCTTTAAACGGGAAGGCCGCCCCAGCGAAAAAGAAACATTGACCTCACGCCTTATTGACCGCCCGCTACGTCCCCTGTTTCCCAAAGGTTTTACCAACGAAGTCCAAGTCATTGCCACCGTGGTTTCTCTGGATGCCGAGATCGATCCGGATATTGCCGCCATGCTCGGTGCCTCTGCGGCAGTTATGCTTTCCGGTTTGCCGTTCAACGGTCCGATCGGCGCGGTGCGTGTGGGCTATCGTGATGGAAACTATGTGCTCAACCCGACCCGCAGTCAGTTGCAGGAATCAGAATTGGATCTGGTTGTGGCCGGTACCCAAAATGCGGTATTGATGGTCGAGTCAGAGGCCAAACAATTGTCCGAAGAGGTCATGTTGGGCGCCGTGCTATTTGGCCACGAACAAATGCAGGTCGCCATCAAGGCCATCCGTGAATTGGCAGCCGAGGTTGGCACAGTACCTTGGGGATGGCAGCCGGTGGAAAAGAACAAGGCGCTTGAGACTGCGCTGGCAAGCGCCGGAACGAGCGCTATCACCGAGGCCTATGAGATTCGCGAGAAGCTGGCGCGTCAAAATCGCATGTCCGAAGTACGCGCCGACATTATGGCTAAGTTAACCTCCCAAGCGGACAGTGGTTGGTCTGCGGAAGATGTAAAAGGTGCCATTGAAAGCCTGGAAAAAAAGATCGTGCGCGGGCAGATTCTATCCGGTAAGCCGCGCATTGACGGACGCGACACGCGCACCGTGCGTCCGATCACGGTACGCACGGGCGTATTGCCGCGTACGCACGGTTCCGCACTATTTACGCGCGGCGAGACCCAAGCCCTGGTGGTTACCACGCTGGGCACGGGCCGTGATGCGCAAGTCATTGATGCAATCGAAGGCGAGCGCAAAGATCCCTTTATGCTGCACTACAATTTTCCACCGTCCTGTGTGGGCGAAACCGGCATGGTGGGAAGTCCGAAGCGGCGGGAGATCGGCCATGGTCGTTTGGCGAAGCGCGGATTATTGGCCGTTATGCCGACCATGGAAGAATTTCCCTATGTGATGCGTGTGGTTTCCGAGATCACCGAATCGAACGGTTCCAGTTCGATGGCCAGCGTGTGTGGTAGCAGCTTGTCAATGATGGACGCCGGAGTTCCGTTAAAGGCACCGGTGGCGGGTATTGCCATGGGCCTGATCAAGGATCAAGACCGCTTTGCCGTGCTTAGCGATATTCTCGGTGATGAAGACCACCTCGGCGATATGGACTTTAAAGTTGCCGGCACCGCACAAGGCGTTACTGCCTTGCAGATGGATATCAAGATCGACGGTATCACGCAAGAGATCATGGCCGCAGCCCTGAGTCAGGCCAAAGAAGGCCGGTTGCATATTCTCGGTATCATGAATCAGGCCATTTCTGCGCCACGCAGCCAGATGTCCGATTTTGCGCCGCGTATCGTCACCTTTAAGGTCAATCCAGATAAAATTCGCGACATCATCGGCAAGGGCGGCGTTACGATTCGCGCTATCACCGAAGAGACCGGGACGACTATCGATATCACTGATGACGGCACCGTGAAGATTGCCTCCGTGGATAATGCCGCCAGCCAGGAGGCGCGTCGCCGCATCGAGCAAATCACCGCCGATGTCGAAGTGGGCAAGATATATGAAGGGCGCGTGGCGAAGCTGATGGATTTTGGCGCCTTTGTCACCATTTTGCCGGGCAAAGACGGCCTCGTGCATATCTCGCAAATTTCCAACGAGCGTGTCGAGAACGTCAGCGACAAACTCAAGGAAGGCGAGCTGGTGAAGGTCAAGGTGCTGGAGATCGACAAGCAGGGCCGCATTCGCTTGAGCATCAAGGCCGTCGAAGAAGTAGTCGAGGCCTGAGGTTAACAGGGCCGCATTAAACCGCGGCCCGGTTTTTCCATTCTGGTTTTCCATTAACGGGGTAGCACTGACCATAGGTCTCTCCGTGATGCCCGGGAATGGCAGAGTTTTATTTCCGTTATTAAGTCCATCGGTACATGGGCAAGCGCCTGCCTGGCTTATACCGCCTGCCACGCTGTTGCGAAACACCACATCTCTCCTGTTGCAAATCCGCCGCACCGCTTTATGATGCGGCGTACCCAGCATTTTATTCGCTATCAATAATTTACGACCGAATAGCCTCATGGCAGGAGCAGTGCGCTGAGCCACTTACGCATCGAAGACCTTCGCAACCATCACGTAGGTCCGCTGAGTCTTATAATGCATGACGAGTGCGTTTGTCTGGAGGGACCGTCGGGGGCGGGCAAGACCTTGCTATTGCGCGCGATTGCCGATCTTGATCTGCATCAGGGCCGGGTATACCTGGATGATATCGAGCGCAATACTATTAGCGGTTCCGCGTGGCGCCGCCAAGTGGGGCTGCTACCCGCCGAGAGCCAGTGGTGGCGCGACACGGTCGGCGAACATTTTGAACACACAGATCATGACCTGTTGGACCGCCTTGGTTTTGATAATGAGGTGATGACTTGGCAGGTCAGCCGCTTGTCCAGTGGAGAGCGCCAGCGTTTGGCCTTGGTGCGCATGTTGAGCCTGCATCCGCGTGTGTTGCTACTGGATGAACCGACGGCGAGCCTGGACCCGGATAATGTCCAGCGTGTGGAGGAAGTCATTAAGCACTACCGCAACCACCAACCAGCAGCCGTGTTATGGGTAAGCCATGATCCGCAACAGATCGCCCGCGTGGCCAACCGCAGTTTGTATATAAATAAAGGCCAGTTACTACCGCGGCCTGATTCAGTATGCATCTCGTAACGTTAACACCCATAGATCTAGTGATGGCAGCGCTGCTGGTCGCGCTGCTCGCCGCATTATCGATGCGTATGCAGCTTGGTTTGGCGATGGAAATTACCATCGCCGCCGCACGCACTACGGTGCAATTACTGCTGATTGGGCTGATCTTAAAGGCACTATTTGCCAATGTCAGTCTGCTCTGGATAGCCTTGATCGCCTTCGTGATGCTCATGGTGGCGGGGCACGAGGTGATGACGCGCCAGCAACGCGGACTGGCAGGCTGGTGGGGTTTCGGTGTCGGTACGGTCTCAATGTTCATTTCCTCATTTTCCGTCACACTGCTCGCCCTGGTCGTGATTATTGGCCCCGATCCTTGGTACACACCGCAGTATGCGATTCCGTTATTGGGCATGATGCTGGGCAATACCATGAGCGGTGTCACGCTGGGCATGGATCGTCTGACGCAGGCCGCATGGCAGCAGCGCACGATAATAGAGGCACGGTTAATGCTTGGTCAGGATTGGGCACAGACAATTGCCGACATTCGCCGCGAGAGTATGCGCGTGGGCATGATCCCGACGATCAATGCCATGGCGACCGCTGGCCTCGTCAGCTTGCCAGGCATGATGACAGGTCAGATATTGGCCGGCAGCCCACCGGTGGAGGCGGTCAAATATCAGATATTGATCATGTTTCTGATTACTGCCTGCACCGGTTTGGGTACCGTAGCGGCGGTGTGGATAGGGTCACGGCGTTTGTTTGATGACCGGCAGCGTTTGCGGCTTGACCATTTGCGAGTAAGGTAACCGATAGAATCAGGGGCACACGTCCTGACTGCTTAGGGGGATTTATGAAGCGTTATACACTGGTTCTGATGTCTTTTCTTCTCACACCCTTGGTGCTGCACGCCGCAGGTGTATACAAATGGGTTGATGAAAACGGCAAAATTCAATACGGTGACCGGCCCGGCAATGCCTTGGCGCAGCAGGTGCCCTTGCAGGCTGCACCGCCGCCAGATCCCAATGTTCAGAAACGCCAGGAGCAACAAGATAAATTGGTAAAGGTGCAAGAGGAAGAGCGCAAGCTAAAAGATAAAGAGGTGGTCGATGCTAAAAAGAAGGATGAGGAACGCCAGCAGCAATGCATGCAGGCCAAGACGCGCTTGAAAAATTACGAGCGTGCCCGTTACCTTTACAAAGCGGAAGAGGGTGACAAGGAAGCCATACTCTCGGACGGCGAGCGCGCGGTTGCAACGGAAGAGAATAAAAAATTGATCGAGGAGATATGCGAATAAAGATGTGATTTGCGATGCGGCCGCTTAGGGCATGTGCATGTGCAGAGACCTATATAAAATTCAGGACGATGATCAAGTAAGCGGTGTAGAGCAACCCGTTGATCGCCAGATGCCAGACCCTCAGCCCGCCGCGCATCAACATGACCCGCATCCACAGCGCCGCTGCCAGCGTAATCAGAACCCCTATCAGGACTTCATAACGTACTTCCCAGGGGGTGAGCATAACGCCGATGGCAGGCAACAGGGTGCCTTGAAATACCATGGCGCCGGTAATATTGCCGAACGCCAGTGTGTCCTTGCCCTTGCGTATCCACAGAATGCTGTTTACCTTTTCGGGCAATTCCGTAGCGATCGGGATAATCAGCAAGGACAATAGCAATGCCGACATGCCGATAATCGGCGCGGCCTCTTCGACGCCGTGGATAAAGCCCTTTGCACCTGCCACCAATAAACCCAGGCCGATCAGCAATTGCAGCAAGGTGATGGCGGTATTATCCGGGAGTCCCATGCGACACAGGTACATGGGGGTATGCGTGGATGTGGCGTGGCCATCCTGCACCAATTGCGCCGAGGCGCGCAGGGTCAGCATGATATAAAAAAAGTAAACCAGCACCAGTGAAAAAGCGATGCCGGTACGTATTGCGGAGAAGCTATGCGGGATAAACAACGCGACTGTCGCGAGAAAAAAGGCCAACAGGAAAAAATTTAAATCGCGTGTCAAACCGGTTCTTTCCGGCCTGAAGTGGCCATTGATGCCGCGGCTCTTTAGTGTAAAAACCATCAATAAAGAAAGCGACAACGTGGAGAGCATTAAGGGTGCGCCGAGAATAGCTCCGACGCCGATCTCCTCGTTGATGCTGACATTGTCTGTGCCCGCGAAGATGGCGAGGAGCGGCACCAGGGTTTCCGGCAAGGCTGTGCCCACTGCCGCAAACAGGGAGCCCGTGACACCCTCGGAGATTTTCAGCCGCTCGCCCAGATGTTCGAGGGCATCGCAAAATATCTGCGCGGCCACCAGAATCA
>JBDSMM010000011.1:0-8813 GCA_039915825.1 Gammaproteobacteria bacterium
GCGCACGGTTTTTTCCAGGTTTACAAATCGCAGGCCAAATATACCAAGGCCAAATTTCTCCAGGATCCGTCCATTAAAACGCCGGTCTTTGTGCGTTTCTCGACCGTGGCCGGTTCGCGCGGCTCGAGTGACCTCGCACGTGATGTGCGTGGCTTCTCCGTTAAGTTTTATACTGAAGAAGGCAACTACGACCTGGTCGGTAACAACATACCGGTATTTTTCATTCAGGATGCGGTCAAATTTCCCGACCTGATTCACGCCGTCAAGCCCGAACCGCACAACGAGATTCCACAGGCAGCATCCGCGCACGACACGTTTTGGGACTTCATATCACTGATGCCGGAATCCATGCACATGATCATGTGGGTGATGTCCGATCGTGCTATCCCGCGCAGCCTGCGCATGATGGAGGGCTTCGGCGTTCATACCTTCCGTTTCATCAATGAAGAGGGCAAGTCACGCTTCGTGAAATTTCACTGGAAGCCTTTGCTTGGCGTGCACTCCGTCGTCTGGAACGAGGCATTGAAAATTTCCGGTCAAGACCCCGATTTTCAACGACGCGACCTTTGGGAAGCGATTGAAAACGGTGATTTTCCGGAATGGGAATTCGGTGTGCAGATTGTCGAGGAAAAAGATGAGCACAAGTTCGACTTCGACTTGCTCGACCCCACCAAGCTAATTCCGGAGGAGATGGTGCCCGTGCAGCGCATCGGCAAGTTGACCCTTAACCGCAACCCGGATAACTTTTTTGCCGAGACCGAGCAGGTCGCCTTCCATCCCGGCCACCTCGTATCGGGCATTGATTTTACCAACGACCCGCTCCTGCAAGGCCGGCTGTTCTCTTACACGGACACTCAATTGATTCGCCTGGGCGGACCCAATTTTCACCAGATACCCATCAACCGTCCAATTGCTCCCGTGCACAATAATCAACGCGACGGTCATATGCAGCAGGCCATCAATCGCGGCAAAGTCAGTTACGAGCCGAATTCACTGGGCGGCGGATGCCCGATGCAGGCCGGTAAGGATATGGGCGGATTTGTCAGTTATGCCGAGAAGCTGGATGTCCGGAAAATGCGTGGGCGCGGCGATAAATTCTTCGATCATTTCAGCCAGGCGGCACTGTTTTATAACAGTCAATCCGATCCGGAGAAGCTGCATATCGTTAAGGCCTTACGCTTTGAGTTAGGCAAGGTAGAAACGGCCACCATCAGAGAACGCATGGTTGGCATGCTCGCGCATATCGACAAAACCCTGGCTAAAAACGTTGCGACAGGGTTGGGTATCCCGGTCCCGGCAAAGCTCGATAAACCCTTGAATATGAGCATGCCGGCGGATGGTAATGTTAAAGATTTCCAGCCGAAACCGCTTACGAAAACGGTCAGAACTTCACCTGCCCTGAGCATGGCGAAAACCGTAAAGGACACCATCCAAACTCGAAGAATTGCCATTCTTGCCGCCGACGGATTTGATGATGCCGCTGTAGCGGGTATGACAAAGGCATTGCTGGCAGCCGGCGCGCAAGCCAAAATTGTCGCTCCCCGTCTGGGGTTTTTAAAGGGCGCAAACGGTGCTGAAGTGAAAATCGATTTCAGCCTGCTTACCACCAGCTCTGTCATGTTCGATGCTGTTTATGTTCCCGGCGGTGCAAAGAGCATCGCTGCCCTTAAGGCTGAGGCCGATGCCCTGCACTTTGTTAATGAGGCATATAAACACTGCAAGGCGATTGCTGCAACAGGCGAAGGTGTCGGTTTGTTGGAGGCGTCATATCTGGGAGCGGCCAGTGGCACCGCAGCCAACAATGCAAAAAAATCGCTGGTTACGGATGGTGGCATGATCGTCAGTGCCGATGCACGGCCCAGTAAAATTGCACAGAATTTTATTAAAGCAATCGCGCAGCATCGCCATTGGAGTCGTGAGCTGAAAGACCAGATACCCGCTTAGATTTCTAAATATCAAACCTATCATTAGTTCAAGATATCCCATTCGCCGCAGCAATGACTGCGGCGAATGGCCTAATTTATAAAGTCGGGTCACTCTATAGCGATAGCCTTCCGTAAGTACCTTCTTGCTAGCTGACCGATCGGTCAGTATACTCAATGACAATTTCCTACACCGGAAGCCTGCACGGATGTCGCGTTCAAAATCCACATTGTCCTCACCGCCCATGCCTTCGCCACAAGCTCCAACATGCAGTGCCGGGCGCATCTTAGCGGCGGCGCAGCAACTGTTCGCCGAGCTCGGCTACGACGCGGTTTCCACCAGTGCCATCGCTGAACAGGCGGGCGTCAGCAAGGCTAATATCTTCCACCACTTTTCTTCCAAAAAAGCCTTGTATCTTGCGGTGTTGACCGCGGGCTGTAAAAAATCCACACCGTTACTGGATGACATGATTCAGGAGAGTGGCAGTCTTTCCGAGCGCCTCTGCCATTTCATCCGGGCACATATCGACAACCTGCATAAATACGATGAAGTATCACGGCTTCTGTTGCGTGAGCTGCTCGAAAACGAGCCACAGCGCGGGCAGGAAATTGCAGAACAGGTGCTGGGAGAAAATTTTTCGCGGCTGGTCGGTATATTGCGCGACAGCCAACGCTGCGGGGAATTGCGCCGCAACGTCGACCCCGCGATGGTAGCCATGCTACTGGTCGGCGCAAATGTTTTCTTCTTTCAGTCACGTGAGGTACTAAGACACTTTCCCGACATCCGTTTTGCAGATGATTTGGCGGCCTATAGCCGTAGGCTGACTGAAATTCTCGTAAACGGTGTCGCAATGCCTGCCCTGAAATTAAAAACAAACACCCCCGATACCCACTCAACAAATAAAGGTGCAACACGAAAAAAGGTGGGCGTATGAAAAAAAGACGCGACAAAATACTCTGGACCGCTCTGATAATTTTGGCAATTCTCGGGGCGCTGGCTTTTTATGGCTTCCCCTTAACCACGCAGCGCGGCGCTACCGGCGCTGACCCACGCAGTGGGCCACCCATGGCCATCCCCGTCGAAGTAGCCTTGGTACGCACAGGGATGATAAGTGTGGATATCGGCGCGGTCGGTTCGTTGCTCGCCAATGAGTCGGTACTGATACGCCCTGAGATTGCCGGGCGCATTACCGATGTGCATTTTTCCGAAGGCCAGCAGGTGGGCAAAGGGATCAAATTGGTTACGATCGACGCGACCGAACTGCGCGCACAAGTTGCGGAAAGCGCATCCGCCGTGAAGCTTAATAAGCTGAACTTTGAGCGCGCCAGGGAACTGTCACAGCGAAAGTTGATGAGCCGCCAGGAATACGATCAGGCCCAGGCGAATCTGAGCGAGTCGCAGGCCCGGCAGAATCTGAACGAGGCGCGCCTCAGCAAAACAGTGCTGAGTGCGCCGTTCGCTGGCGTGTTAGGCCTGCGCAAGGTAAGCCCGGGCGACTACGTGCAGCCTGGTGAGGACATCGTGAATCTGGAGGATATCAGTTCGCTAAAACTGGATTTTCGCGTACCGGAAACTTACCTGGCCAAGATAGCCCCGGATCAAACTGTCGAGGTGCATGTCGATGCCTTTCCAGATCACGGGTTCAAGGGTAATGTCTACGCCATAGAGCCGCGCATCGACGAGGTAACGCGCAGCATTTTGTTACGGGCACGCATTCCGAATGAGGATGGAAGGTTGCGCCCCGGCATGTTCGCCCGTGTCACGCTGACGCTGGAGCAGCGCCCTAACGCCTTGTTGATTCCCGAACAGGCCTTGGTGCCGGATGGCACCGCGCGCTTTGTGTTCCGGATGGTCGATGGTAAGGCGGTGCGACAAAAGGTGATTATCGGCCAGCGCCGCAGTGGCGAGATCGAGATACAGGAAGGTTTGAATCCCGGTGATACGGTAGTTACCGCCGGCCAGATGAAGATCCGCGACGGCGCAGCGGTGATGGTGATGCAGGTGCCTGATGGCGAAACACCCGCGCCGGTTACGCCTGATTAGCAAGTTTAAAGTTTAACGGCCAAACATCTAGCGTAAGGTGTGAAGGCGCAGCGAAAAAACTCATGACAGTTATTCGATGGGTACATTTCTGGCGATTGTTTCGCCGACTTCGGGCTGCGTCGTCTTTGCGTGTTTTGCGTTTCTGTAATAAGACTTTTTTAATATATTAAGATTTTATACGACAGGTTAAACACATGGTACTTTCCGACATCTCCATTCGCCGCCCGGTGCTTGCCACCGTGATGAGTCTGATGATCGTGCTGATCGGCATTATCTCCTATCAACACTTATCGGTGCGGGAATATCCGAACATCGACACGCCGGTGGTCTCGGTGCGTACCGTTTATCCCGGCGCCGGCGCGGAGATTATCGAAAGCCAGGTCACTCGCCCGCTGGAAGATTCGCTGGCCGGTATTGAGGGCATCAGAACCATCAAATCCATCAGCCGCGAGGAAGTCAGCCAGATCACCATCGAATTTCTGCTTAACCGCAATCCGGACGATGCCGCCAGCGATGTACGCGACCGCGTCTCGCGCGTGCGCGGTGCCCTGCCGGACGATGTCGATGAACCCATTGTCGCCAAGATTGAGGCCGATGCCCAGGCCATTATGTGGCTCGCCCTCTCCAGCAGCCAGCAGAACGCTTTGGAGATTAGCGATTATGCCGACCGCATCCTGGTAGATCGTTTGCAAAGTCTGCCCGGCGTGGCCAGTGTAATTATCGGCGGACAACGCCGTTACGCGATGCGTATCTGGCTGGATCGTGATCGCCTGGCAGGTTTTCAGCTGACGCCGCAGGATGTCGAGAATGCCTTGCGCAGCCAGAATGTCGAAATACCTTCCGGGCGCATCGAGAGCAGGCAGCGCGAGTTCACCGTGCTTACGCAAACCGATCTGCAAACCCCGCAGCAATTTCAGCAAGTGATTATTCGCGAGGTGAACGGTTATCCGGTGCGCCTGGCGGATGTCGGCGATGTGGAGATCAGCGCAGCCGATGAACGTAACGCGGTGCGTGTAAACGGCAATCCCGCAGTGGGTTTAGGCATCGTTAAGCAATCCACCGCAAATACCCTGGCGGTGGCGCAGGCGGTGAAGGCCGAGATACCGAAGCTCTCAAGATCCCTGCCCGCCGGCATGAATCTGAAAGTCGCCTTCGATGTCTCGGTTTTCATCGACGCGTCGATCAAGGCGGTGTACGCGGCGGTCATTGAGGCCTTGGTGCTGGTCGTGCTGGTGATCTTTCTGTTCCTGCGCACGCTGCGTGCAACGATTATTCCCTTCGTGACGATTCCCGTATCACTGGTCGGCGCATTCACCTTTCTCTATTTGATGGATTTTTCCATTAATATTCTTACCCTGCTCGGCCTGGTGCTGGCCATCGGGTTAGTGGTGGATGATGCCATCGTGATGCTGGAGAACATTCAGCGTCGCATCGAACAGGGGATGCAGCCGTTCCAGGCGGCATTGCAGGGCAGCAAGGAGATTGGTTTCGCCGTGCTGGCGATGACCTTGACGCTGACCGCCGTATTCATCCCGCTCGCATTCCAGACCGGTAATACGGGCCGCTTGTTCACCGAATTCGCGCTCACCGTTGCGGCCGCCGTATTGGTGTCGGGCTTCGTCGCGCTATCGCTCACGCCGATGATGTGCTCCAAGATATTAAAGCCCAAGAGCGACCACGGCCGTCTTTATAATTTCACCCAGCGCTTCTTCGATGGCATGAACAACGGCTACCGTCGAGTGCTCTCCATCTCGCTACGCGCGCGTTGGCTGGTGATTCTGATCGGCGCGCTGGTGGCCGGCGCCAGCGCGTTTTTATTCACCTCGCTGAAATCGGAACTCGCGCCGCTTGAAGACCGCGGTACGATCATCGGCATCCTCACTGGACCCGAAGGCGCCACCTTGGCATACACTGACAAGTATGCCCGGCAGGTCGAGAAATTTTATTCCGAGGTTCCCGAGATCCGAAATTACTTCATGGTTGTCGCACCCGGTCTGGAGCGGCCCAATCCGGTGAACTTCGCACTATCCTTCGTGAGCCTGAAACCCTGGGATGAACGTACGCGTTCGCAGCAGGACATTGCCGCTGCGCTGGGGGCGAAGCTGTTCAGCCTGCCGGGCGTGCTGGCCTTTCCCGTGAATCCGCCATCACTCGGCCAGAGCTTCCGGAATCCGCCCGTGCAGTTCGTCATACAGGGCAATTCATACGCGGAATTGCAGACCATGGTTAATGCGTTCACGGAAAAGATGAGCAAATATCCCGGTCTCATGAATCTCGACAGCGATCTGAAATTGAACAAGCCGCAGATCGCCGTCAGACTCAACCGCGACAAGGTTGCCGATGTCGGCGCCAATATCGAAGAGGTCGGGCGCACGCTGGAAACCCTGTTGGGCGGACGTCAGGTAACGCGCTTCAAGCGCGATGGCGAGCAATACGATGTCATCGTAAAACTCAAGGATAAGGAACGCACCACGCCGGACGATCTCTCGTCCATTTTCGTACGCGGCAACGATGGTCAACTGATACAACTTGCCAACCTGGTGGATATTAAAGAAGAGGTCGCCCCGAAGGAACTCAATCACTTCAATCGCCTGCGCTCGACAACGCTGTCGGCAAACGTGGCACCAGGCTTTAGCCTGGGCGAAGTTCTCGACTTTATGGAAGATGGTGCGCGCGAGGTATTGCCGGCCTCGGCTCAAACTGCCTTCGATGGCCAGTCGCGTGAATTTAAGGAGTCCGGTGCTTCGCTATATCTGGTGTTCGGACTGGCGTTGGCATTCATCTATCTGGTGTTGGCGGCGCAATTTGAAAGCTTCGTCGATCCGCTCATTATCATGCTCACGGTGCCGCTCGCCATCACCGGTGCCCTGTTATCGCTAAAGCTCACCGGCGGCACGCTCAACGTTTATAGCCAGATCGGCATGGTGATGCTGATCGGGCTGATTACCAAACACGGCATCCTGATTGTGGAGTTCGCCAATCAGTTACAGGCGCGGGGCAGCCACCGTGTGGAGGCGGTGATCGAGGCCGCCACCTTACGCCTGCGCCCTATCCTGATGACTACCGCCGCCATGGTGCTGGGCACCCTGCCCCTGGCACTGGCTACCGGTGCGGGCGCGGAAAGCCGTCAGCAGATCGGTTGGGTCATCGTCGGTGGATTACTGCTGGGCACCTTGCTAACCTTGTTCGTCATACCGACCGCTTACACACTGCTCGCACGCAAGCACGCGGTTCGCGAAAGCGCAGAGCACATTGAAACCTTGCCATCGGGAACTATTGAGGCCGTCACACCATGATCAGATCAAGAATAGTTCCGCTGACGTTGCTGGCCCTTAGCACGCTATCTTGCACGGCAAATGCGGAAGACCTGCTGGATATTTACCGGCTCGCAGCCGAGAGCGATCCGCAACTACGGGCCGCAGAGGCCGCGCGCCAGGCTACGCAGGAGATCAAGCCGCAGACCCGCTCGGCATTGTTTCCCAATATAGGCTTGACGGCCAACGGCGGTCGCACGCGTCAGGACATCGAACTTTCCGGTGGTGGCGGGGGCGGCGGTGTCTCCAGTTTCAACAACAGCGGCTACGCGCTCACCCTCGTGCAGCCACTTTACAGCCGCGGCACCCAGGCAGCCTTACGCCAGGCAGATGCCTTGGTCGGCGAGGCGGACGCCGTGTTCGCAACGGCACAGCAGGAACTTTTACTGCGCGTCTCCACGCGTTATTTCGATGTACTGGCCGCGCTCGACAATCAAGGCTTTGCGCGCGCCGAGAAAACCGCCATTGCACGCCAGTTGGAGCAGAGCATCCAGCGTTTCGATGTCGGCTTGATCGCGGTCACTGATGTCAACGAGCCACAGGCTCGTTACGACTTGGCGGTGGCACAGGAAATTGCCGCAGATAATCAGGTATCCAGCACCCGCGAGGCACTGCGCGAGGTGACTGGTATCTTTCATGAGAACTTGGCAAAGCTTGGCGATAAAATTCCATTGCTCTCGCCCGACCCCAGCGATATTGAAAAATGGGCTGAAGCGGCGCGTGCGCAAAACTTCCAAATCGCTGCCGCCGAGTTTGCCGCGCAAGCGGCACGCGAAGGAATTGATCGCCAGCGCGCCGGCCATTTTCCGTCCCTGAATCTGGTAGGGACGCATTCCTTCTCCGATTCCGGAGGCGGCAGGTTCGGCGGCAGCCAGATCAACGACGACTCGATCAGCCTGCAATTAACGGCGCCTATTTTCCAAGGCGGTTTGGTCACATCGCGCACGCGCGAGGCGGGATTTCGCTACACCCAGGCACGGGAAGTTCTGGAGCAACAACAACGCGCCGTGGTACGTCAGGCGCGCGCATCGTATCTTAATGTTATCGCCAACATCAGTCAGGTGGATGCGCTAGTGCAAGCAGTGAAGTCTAATCAAAGCGCGCTTGATGCTACCGCAGCCGGCCTGGAAGTCGGCATTCGTACCGCCGTTGATCTGCTCAATGCGCAGCGCACCTTATTCCAGGCCAAGAGAGATCTCGCACGGGCGCGTTATAACTATATTCTCGAAACCCTGCGACTCAAGCAGGCGGCCGGCAGCCTAAGCCCGTTTGATCTGGAACAAATTAACAAGTGGCTACTA
This sequence comes from Gammaproteobacteria bacterium, assembly GCA_039915825.1. Lineage (GTDB taxonomy): Bacteria > Pseudomonadota > Gammaproteobacteria > SURF-13 > SURF-13 > JBDSTW01. The sequence continues at coordinate 8,582 of JBDSMM010000011.1, forward strand.
TAAGCAAGGGCCTAACAATTAACTGCCCAGATAGCCATTAACACTTCCTACGTTATACTGGCACCGTAAAATGCTTACCGCGCCACCGGCAAATGTTCGGGGGCAACCATTTCCAAACCTTATACCCGAGGCCTTACATGGTAACCTCCGAACGCTCCAGCCTGTGCGAAGCAGACAGCAGCCTGCTCGTGCTCGTCGATATTCAGGCACGACTTATCGCCGCCATGCCGGA
>JBDSMM010000024.1:0-7052 GCA_039915825.1 Gammaproteobacteria bacterium
CCATCTTCAATCCCGGCGACGACTTCGTCCTGTTGTTTTTTGGAGCGGAAACGCGAGATAACCTCGATATTGACCGGCCAGTCGGCGAAGCGATCCTTGAAGGTCTGGTAATGCTGCTGGGCGAGCAGCGTGGTAGGCACGAGCATGGCGACCTGCCGTCCGCCTTGGCTTGCGACAAACGCGGCGCGCATGGCTACCTCGGTCTTGCCAAAACCGACATCGCCGCAGATCAGGCGATCCATCGGCTTGTCGGACTGCATATCGTCCAGCACGTTGTGAATGGCATCGAGTTGGTCGGGCGTTTCTTCGAACGGAAAGGCTGCGGCAAACGCCGCGTATTCATCGTCAGGAAGCGGGAAGGCATGACCTTTGCGCGCCGCACGCTGGGCATGAATGTCGAGCAATTCGGCAGCGACATCGCGCACACGTTCACGCGCCTTGCGCTTGGCGCGTTCCCATTGGTCGCTACCCAACCGGTGCAGCGGGGCATGCTCAGTGTCCGTGCCCGTGTAGCGACTGATTAATTGCAGCGACGATACCGGCACATAGAGCTTGTCGCCACCTGCGTATTCAAGTGCCAGAAATTCGGTCTCGATATGGCCGACCTGGAGGATTTGCAGGCCCAGATAGCGTCCGACGCCATGCTCTTCATGAACCACGGGCGCGCCCACATGCAGTTCGGCAAGATTGCGGATTATCGCATCGGTATCGCGGTTACGTGCCTTGCGGCGACGGCGTTGCATGACGCGGTCACCGAACAATTGCGTCTCGGCGATAACGGCAATGCGCGGCTCATCGAGCACCAGACCATATTCCAGAGGAGCCACGGTGATGCCGAGCGATGTACCAGCGGCCAGAAAGCTCGCCCAATCAGCGCATAGGTTGGGGCGCAGATTGCAGCCCTTCAGCAGCTCCAGCAGCGTTTCGCGCCGGCCGGTTGTTTCTGCGGCGAATAATACGCGGCCATCAAATTTTTCCAGAAAATCGGTGAGTATGGCGCTGGGCCGGGCGGCACGTGCATCGAGCGTTAACAAGGGCGGGCTACGTGTTGCGTAGTTGCTGGCGGCCCCTCCTGCCGATAGCGTGCCTGCTGGCTTCTGTTCGATTTCAAAGTGCTGCACACACACCTGCGGGAAGGCGCGCAATGCGCCGAACACCTCGTTGGTCTGCATGAACAGGCGCGCTGGCGGTAACAGCGGGCGTTCGTGATCATGCCGGCCTTGCTCGTAGCGCTCGCAAGCCTCCTTCCAGAACACATCGGCAGCCGGTTCGACGCCATCGGTAGTTATCACCAGGCTGGAGGCCGGCAAATAATCAAACAGCGTATGCGTGTGTTCGAAAAACAAGGGTAGATAATATTCGATGCCCGGAGGTGCGAGGCCTTTGCTTACGTCGCGATAGAGCGGAACAGTTTGCGGATCGCCTTCAAAGCTGACGCGGAAGGCCTGCCGAAAGCGCGCGATGCCTTCCTCGGTGAGCGGATATTCGCGCGCCGGGAGTAACCGAATATGCTGCACCGCTGCAATAGAACGCTGGCTTTCCGGATCAAAGGTACGCATGGTCTCGATCTGTTCATCAAAGAGATCTATGCGGTAGGGCAGGGCAGATCCCATGGGGAACAGATCGACCAGACCCCCGCGCACCGCGAATTCACCGTGTTCCATAACCTGCGAGACGTAACGGTAACCACCGGATTCGAGACGCAGGCGCAATTGACTGATGTCCAGCCGCTGACCTACATCGAGCAGCAGGCTGTTAGCCTCGAAATAATCGCGTGGCAACAAGCGCTGCAGCAGGGTTGCCACCGGCAATACGAGTATGCCGCGTGCCAGTTGTGGCATATGATAAAGCGCTGCCAGGCGTTGCGAAACGATGTCCTGATGCGGGGAAAAAATGTCGTAAGGCAGGGTTTCCCAATCGGGAAAGTTTAAGACCGGCAACGCGCCGTCATGTCCCGCATAGAAGTGCAGTTCGTGTTCAAGGCGTTGCGCCGAGAGCGTATCCTCGGTAATGACAACTACCGGCCCCGGATGCTTGCGCGCCGCTGCGCTAATGACCAGCCCAAAGCTACTACCGTAGAGTTGTCCCCAACGTATTCGCTCGCCTGGCGCGGCGGGCAAGACAGGCTGCAATGGGCTGGTGCTTGACGGGTGGGTAATGTTAACGATAGGTTCAGGCTGAGGAAGGTAAGTCATCCGTGGCATTTAACTAGGTAAACTTAAAGTCGCATTATCTCATAACCGGCTGGACAAGGGTTGGTTTAAGGCTGGCTCGTAGTTCCGGCTCATTAACGATGCAGGGAAGATTGAGCAGGCGCGGCCTCAATTCCTAATATATTTATGAAGCGTCCTTGTATATCGAAATTAAGCAACCACTTAGTAAAGGCAGTAAGGGCTAAAATTCAAGGCGAATCACGCGGAAGTATTTAATTTTATGAGCATCTCGCCGCAGTAAACTTACTGGCTGTAAGATTGTCATAGTAATAACTTTGTGTTTTCTTAACCACAGTCTTTACCATCTTGGAGGACGTGCTTTTATCTTACAATTTTCCTGAATTAAGCTAGAATACAATCATGAAACACAATCCACAACATGACGATGGGGTGGTGCTACAGGAGGCAAAACCCAAGTTTAAGCGCCCGTCACTTTATAAGGTTATGCTTATTAATGATGACTACACGCCTATGGAATTTGTGGTGTTGGTTTTGCAAACTTTTTTCTACATGAGTCAGGAACAAGCGGTTCAGATAATGTTGAATGTGCATACGCGGGGTGCGGGTGTGTGCGGCGTGTACACACAGCAAATTGCCGAGGTCAAAGTAGAGCAGGTGAATCAGTTTTCGCAACATAGCCAACATCCGTTACTCTGTACCATGGAGAAGGCGTGATTCCATTTCGCAATAGGGAGCGCGGGCATCCTGCCCGCAGGCAGGCGGGACGCCTGCGATCCGGCAGTCATTGTGCGCAGGGCGCACCTGATAAAATTATTATCTTTTTTAATGTGAATTAGAATTAAGATCATCAACAGGGGCGGCGAGTATTTCATGAGGCTGAGACCATGTTAAGCAAGGAACTTGAATTCACCCTGAACCATGCCTTCCGCGAAGCCCGTGAGCAGTTGCATGAATTCATGACCACGGAACACCTTCTGCTCGCCCTGTTGGACAATCCGGTGGCAGTAGTGGTGTTGCGCGCCTGCGCCGTTGACATGGAAAAACTCAAGCGCGACCTCACGAATTTTCTCAAGGAAACTACCCCTTTACTGTCCGTGCACGATACCCGCGAGACACAGCCCACGCTGGCCTTCCAGCGCGTATTGCAGCGGGCCGTGTTCCACGTGCAGGCCTCCAGCAATAAAGAAGTGACTGGCGCGAACGTGCTGGTAGCCATTTTCAGCGAGCAGGAGTCGCAGGCAGTTTATTTCCTGAAAAAGCAAAATATATCCCGCCTGGATGTCGTAAATTACATGTCGCACGGTATTTCAAAAATCCACAATGAGGATGATTCGCCGAATGTATCGTCTGCCTCCGAGGAAGATGCCAACGGTGACGCCCCCGCTAAAAGTCCGTTGGAAAACTACGCAACCAACCTCAATGAACAGGCACGGTTAGGCAAGATCGACCCGCTCATCGGACGCAAACATGAAGTCGAGCGCACCATACAGATTCTTTGTCGGCGGCGCAAAAACAACCCCCTGTACGTGGGCGAGGCCGGAGTAGGCAAAACCGCAATCGCCGAGGGCTTGGCGAAAATGATCGTCGACGACCAGGTTCCGGAAATTCTCAAGGGCAGCACCATTTATTCGCTTGATCTGGGCGCGCTGTTGGCGGGTACCAAATATCGCGGCGATTTTGAGAAGCGCCTGAAGGCCGTATTGAGTCAGTTGCATAAGGAAAAGGGTGCGATTTTATTCATCGATGAGATTCACACCATCATCGGTGCCGGCTCGGCTTCGGGCGGGGTAATGGATGCATCCAACCTCATCAAGCCGGCGCTCGCCTCAGGCGATCTTAAGTGCATCGGTTCGACCACCTACCAGGAATACCGCGGCATTTTCGAGAAGGATCGCGCACTGGCCCGACGCTTCCAGAAGATCGACGTGGTGGAGCCCAGTGTCGAAGAGACCGTGTCGATTTTGCAAGGATTGAGATCACGCTTCGAGGAATTTCATAAGGTCAAATACTCGCGCCAATCCATGCGCGTGGCGGCTGAGCTTGCGCATCGCTACATCGGCGACCGGCATCTGCCCGACAAGGCCATCGATGTCATCGACGAGGCGGGTGCTAATCAAAGTATTTTGCCGCTATCGAAACGCAAAAAGATTATCGGCGTGGGCGAAATCGAAAATGTCGTCGCCAAGATGGCGCGTATTCCTCCGAAGAGCGTCTCCGCAACCGATCATGGTATGTTGCTCAATCTCGAGCGTAACCTCAAGCTCGTGGTGTTCGGCCAGGATCAGGCAATCGAAACCTTGGCTGCGGCAATCAAAATGGCGCGCTCCGGCCTCGGTAATAGCAATAAGCCCATTGGTTCTTTCGTGTTTTCCGGTCCGACCGGCGTGGGCAAGACCGAGGTTACGCGGCAGCTCGCGCGCGTCATGGGTATTGAACTTATCCGCTTCGACATGTCGGAATATATGGAACGTCATACAGTTTCGCGCCTCATTGGTGCGCCGCCTGGGTATGTCGGTTTCGATCAAGGCGGTTTGCTGACCGAGGCGATCAACAAGCATCCGCATTCAGTGGTGTTGCTGGACGAGGTCGAGAAGGCGCACCCGGATGTATTCAATTTATTGTTGCAAGTGATGGATCACGGCACGCTTACCGACAATAACGGGCGCAAGGCCGATTTCCGTAACGTGGTTATCGTGATGACGACGAACGCGGGTGCGGAATATATGAGCCGACCGTCCATAGGTTTTACCCACCAGGATCACTCAAATGATAGTGCGGAGGTAATCAAGCGTACCTTCAGCCCGGAATTTCGGAATCGTCTGGACGGCATCATCCAGTTCAAACCACTCAGCAGCGTTACCATCGCCCATGTCGTGGATAAATTCATCACGGAACTGGAGGCACAGCTGGAAGAAAAGGGTGTCGGTCTTGAAGTGGACGCCGCAGCGCGCGACTGGCTGGCAATACATGGTTTTGACGCCACCATGGGCGCACGTCCGATGGCACGCCTGATTCAGGAAAACATCAAACGCCCACTCGCCGAAGATCTCTTGTTTGGCAAGCTCTCATCGGGCGGTCATGTCAGGATAGGTGGAAAAGACGGAAAATTGACCTTTGCGATCGAAGAGGCCCAAGGCGTAGCCAATCCGCAAATGGAAGTGGACTAGAAAGGCTGAGGAAAGCGAAAAGATACACAGAGAAAAAGTTGTCCTCGCCCCCGGGTGAAGCGCGTGGACATGATGGACGTGAATTGCCAAATCAGTTTGAATCGTGCGTACAGTGCACGCTACCAATTGAGGTTTACTTTACCGCTCAGCGGGCCCGGAAGCTGATGCGGCCTTTGCTTAGATCGTAAGGGGTCAATTCTACGGTAACCTTGTCGCCGGTCAGGATGCGGATATAGTGCTTACGCATTTTTCCTGATATATGCGCGGTTACTATATGACCGTTTTCCAATTCCACGCGGAACATGGTGTTCGGCAGGGTTTCGACGACCGTGCCTTCCATTTCTATATGTTCTTCTTTTGCCATCCGGTTATTTTTTACCTTGAGTTAACTGCCCTGTGATCTTTTAATTATAACACAGTCAAATTTTAACTCAGGCATCGATTCGTAACCACTGGTTGTTACGGTAGATTTCCGCTGGTCGAAACCGGTTTTTATAACTCATCTTGCGACATTCCCTGATCCAGTAACCAAGGTAGACCCACGTCAGACCTAAACGGCGGGCCTCGTGTATTTGCCAGAGTATTGCATGGGTTCCCAAGCTGCGTGCCTCGTGCTGGGGATCGAAAAAGGTATAAACCGCTGATAAGCCTTGCGGCAAATGATCCACTACCGCTACGGCCAGCAGTTTGTCATCCAGGCGGAATTCATACAGCCGGGTATTGTCCAGACCGGATAGCATGATGAAATCCATGTACTGTTCGGGGTTCATGTTATCCATTCCGCCGCCGCTGTGCCGTCCGCTGAGATAGCGATGGTAAAGCTCGAAATGCTCCTCCTGATACGCCATGGCAACTTCGCGTACCTCGATGTCTTCGTTGCGCCGCCAAGTGCGTTTTTGGCTGCGGCTGGGCATGAATTCACTTGCCGGTATGCGCACGGAAATGCACGAGGCGCAGCTTTGGCAATGCGGTCGGTAAACATGCTCCGCATTGCGGCGGAATCCATAGTCGATAAGCGCGCTGTACATTTGAGTAGTGATAGGTGCTCGCGGATCGACGATGACCGAACTCGCGCGGCGCCCGGGTAGATAGCTGCAAGGCTGCTCCGTGGTGAGATAAAAATTGAGCGTCTTGATGCTATTTTTAGAGTCAGCAGATTTTGGGTGAGCCAAGAATTTGTTCTCCCATCAGTATGCCTTCGTTCCATGTGCCATCGCAGCCTTCTCTAAGCAAGTGCATAAATTCAGCACGCGGTATCGATTCTGCGCCGAAACGCGCGAGATGCTCGGAATGAATCTGGCAATCCAGCAACACATAACCCCAATCCCGCAGCCATTGCACCAGATGAACAAAGGCGACCTTAGAGGCATTCGCGCGGCGGCTGAACATGGATTCGCCGAAAAATACCCGGCCCACGGCCACCCCATAGATACCTCCGGCCAACTCGCCCTCGTGCCAGCTTTCCACGGAATGCGCCATGCCCAGGCGATGCAATTTACTGTACGCATTGATCATGGCCGCCGTAATCCACGTGCCGTTCGCCGCTCCTCGGCGCGGCTCCGCGCAGGCCTTGATGACACGGGTAAAAGCCGTGTCCAGGGTTACGCTATAGCAATTTTTAGCGAGCACCTTTTGCAAACTGCGCGAGACGTGCAGACGCTCGGGAAATAACACCGTGCGCGGATTGGGCGACCACCAGAGGATGGGCTGG
>JBDSMM010000044.1:0-7209 GCA_039915825.1 Gammaproteobacteria bacterium
CTGGAAAAGCATGAGCTGTACATATCGCGCTTTTCCACCAGTACCACGTCAAAATCGGCATGCTCTTTTTTAAGATATTTGGCGATTGTCAGCCCCGAAGTGCCGCCGCCCACCACGACTACTCGCGGGCCTTTTGGTTTGGGCAAGGGCGCCGCTCCCAGTGACTGAGCAGACATGGGTTTCGCCTCGCTGATAGCCGGGATGCCGCCGAGACCGGTGGCGGCAACGGCGACGGCGGCGCCGGACAATTTTACAAAGTCACGACGTGTTATTTTATTGCTCATGTTTGGTCTCTTAGTAGGTATGAGGAGGATGGATGATTTTAGAACACTGACTAAAGGTCGGGGCTGTGTCACCTAATCTGGAGCCAGGGTGATACTTCCCTCTGGACGTACGCATAATTTAAAAAGCATAAGCCTAAGCCGGATGTGTTGCAACGATAGCGCCTTAAGCGAGCGTGGAAGGGCAACGGACCGCCAGGCAACACTCCCGGCAACGCGGACGCGGCCGGCAGACGTCCTTGGCGTGCCTGACAATCAAGGCGTGAAACTCATTGAAGAGTTGAACTTTTTTTCGGCCTTGCAGAGTAGACTCGAACAGCGAGCGCAAGGTCTCATAGCCTTCGTCTCCGCAGATATAACCCAAGCGGCTGTGCAACCGGCGCGTATAGGCATCTATGACAAACACCGGGCGCTCGAATGCATACAGCAGGATGTCGTCTGCCGTCTCCGGTCCAATGCCATTGACACTTAACAGCCTGACACGGAGTGCTTCCGTGTCGAGACGGATAAGTCCTTCCATACTGCCCTGGTCTAAATACCAGCCACAAAAATTACGCAGCCGCCGCGCCTTAATATTGAAATAACCCGAAGGTTTGAGCCAAACAGCGAGCTGCTCGTGACTCGCATTAGCAATCGTTTGGGCATCCAGACTGTGTGCGGTTTTAAGGTTGACGATGGCCTTTTCGACATTGCCCCACGAGGTATTTTGTGTCAGCACCGCGCCGACCATTACCTCAAATGCGCTGTCTGCAGGCCACCAGTGTTGCCGGCCGTAAGCTTGATAAAGAGTTTGATAAACTGTTTTGAGATTCATAGCTGCAGCATGAATTATTTTCTGGTTCGCAACCTCTGGCGTTGTGGTCGCGGTGGCATTGATGCCGGTTTTTTTGATGCAACTTCAAGGCCTGCCGAGGTCAACAATAACTCTATTGCAGCATCTTCCAATTCATCCCAACGCCCCACGTGCAACCCCCGGCGCAGCGGAATCGCGCCATAACGCACACGTGTGAGCCGGCTAATCTTTACGCCTTGCGATTCCCACAGACGCCGCACTTCACGATTGCGTCCTTCTTTCAAGATTACATGGTACCAATGATTCGAGCCTTGCCCTCCGGCGTCGGTCACCGCATTAAAATGGGCTGTGCCGTCATCAAGCAAAACCCCGGTAGTCAGACGTTGCAACATGTCTTTATCCACCTGACCTAATACGCGCACGGCATATTCACGTTCAATTTCCGTCGCCGGGTGCATGAGCTTGTGCGCCAAATCGCCGTCCGTGGTGAGCAGGATTAAACCGGAGGTATTTATATCCAGACGCCCTACCGCGATCCAGCGCCCGTTTCGCAGTTGCGGCAAATGATCGAAGATAGTGGGGCGACCTTCCGGGTCGGAGCGGGTACAGACTTCGCCCTCGGGTTTGTAATAGGCGAGCACGCGGCGTTTGGTTCCGCTTAAACGATGTGCTTGTGGGGCGTGGCCGTCGATGCAGATACTGTCTTTTTCAGTGATTCGGTCGCCGAGTTTCGCAGCCGTGCCGTTAACGGTGATGCGGCCGGCATCGATCCAGGTTTCTATTTCGCGCCGTGAACCGTAGCCGGCACGAGCAAGTACCTTCTGCACCTTTTCGCTCATCGTATTGCACCGCTAAAGTCTGCCGCATTACTCATTGTTATGCCGTGCGCTTTCGCCTTCAACATGCTCGTGGTTTGTGCTACCGGGTGCCGACTGCTCAATATAGGTATCGCCACTGTTGTTTTCGACATCACCCGCTACGCTCAGCCCCGGCATTTTCAAATCGAGCTCAACATTAATCTGATCGAGGTCACGCATCTCAGCAAGCGTGGGCAAATCGTCCAGGCTCTTCATATTGAAATAATCCACGAACTGGTGAGTCGTGCCGTACAGCGCGGGCTTGCCCGGTACATCGCGATGCCCGACCACGCGTATCCACTCACGCTCGTGCAGGGTTTTTATTATCTGCGAGCTGACGGCGACACCGCGGATATCCTCGATCTCGGGACGGGTAATGGGTTGTCGATAAGCGATGAGCGCCAGCGTTTCCATTAAGGCGCGCGAATAACGTGCAGGCCGCTCTTCCCATAAACGCGCAACCCAGGAAGCATAATCCTGCCTTACCTGAAAACGAAAACCGCTACTGACTTCTTTTAACTCGATACTGCGCCCTGCACATTCCTGCTGCAACAATTCCAGACTCTTGCGCACCTCAACACGTTCCGGCTGCTGGTCTTCTTCAAACAAGGCTTGAAGCCGCTCGATATTGAGCGGTTGGCCGGCGGCCATCAGGGCGGCCTCGATGATGGGTTTAAGTTGTTCTGCGTTCATTGGCATGACGTGGCAACCCTTATATGTATCGGCCCGAAGGACTCAGTCTGCACCAATTCAACCAGTGACTCTTTTATAAGTTCAAGTACGGCAAGGAGTGTGACGACAATACCCTGCCGCCCTTCCTCCGCCACAAACAGGTTGGTGAAATCGGTGAATTTATCGGCGTTCAATGTTGCAAGTATGTGCGCCATGCGCTCCCGTACCGACAGTGGCTCGCGTTGAATATGATGATGTGTGAACATCTCGGCGCGCGCGAGCACATCTTTTAACGCGCGTAATATTTCATCCAGACTCACCGTCGGCACCGGGCGTACCGTTCTCATCAGTGGAACTTCAACCTCTGCCTGAAAAATATCGCGGCCAAGTTGCGGCAGAGCATGAATATCGTCTGCGGCCTGCTTATAGCGTTCGTATTCCTGCAAACGCCGGATGAGCTCCGCGCGCGGATCATCTTCTTCCGCGGTATCGGCCAGGCGTGGCAGCAGCATACGAGACTTGATCTCGGCAAGCATGGCCGCCATTACCAGATATTCTGCGGCAAGCTCCAGGCGAATCTCTTTCATCAATTCCACATAAACCATGTATTGCTCAGTGATTCGCGCAATAGGAATTTCAAGGATATTGAGGTTCTGGTGTCGGATTAAATACAACAACAGATCGAGCGGACCCTCGAAGGTTTCGAGAAAAACCTCCAGGGCATCGGGCGGAATATACAGGTCGCGCGGCAAGCGTGTAATTGCCGTGCCGTGCACGATAGCGAACGGTAACACCTCTTGCTGTATATCTAATCTCCCACCGGGTGTTTCACTCAAGGCATTGGTCATGGCTGGTCGATGGATTACCGTTTACTTTAATTGAAAATGAGTGCAATCAGCCGTACAGCACGCCGACCGCCTGGCGCACTTCATCCATGGTTTCCCGTGCCACAACCCGGGCCGCTTCGCAGCCGTCGGCGATGATTTTTTTTACTGCATTGGGATTTTCCGTAAACTCCACAGCACGCGCACGGATCGGCGCAAGTTCGGCCAGCACCGCATCAATGACCGGCTGCTTGCAATCGAGGCAACCGATGCCCGCAGTGCGGCATCCCTGCTGCACCCAGGATTTCGTAGCCTCGCTCGAATAGACCTTGTGCAATGACCACACGGGACACTTCTCCGGCTCGCCCGGATCCGTACGTCGCACGCGCTTCGGGTCGGTACGCATCGTGCGCAATTTGGTTTCAATCGATTTGGGATCTTCACGCAGGCCAATCGTATTACCATAAGATTTGGACATCTTTTGTCCGTCGAGGCCGGGCATCTTGGAGGTTGGGGTCAATAAGGCCTGCGGTTCTGGCAATATTACACGACCCCCGCCCTCAAGATAACCTTCCAGGCGTTCCCGGTCACCGAGCGTAATATTTTGCACGGATGTTAACAACGCACGCGCCGTATCGAGCGCCGCATGATCGCCCTGCTCTTGATAACGCTTGCGCAGACCCTCATAGATACCGGCATTCTTGGTGCCTAATTTTTTAATCGCGGCCGTTGCCATTACCTCGAAGTCCGGCGCGCGGCCGTAGAGAAAATTAAAGCGTCGCGCCACTTCACGCGTCAATTCGACATGGGCAACCTGATCCTCGCCCACCGGCACCTGACCAGCCTTGTAAATCAGAATGTCAGCGCTTTGCAACAGGGGATAACCGAGAAAACCGTAAGTAGCGAGGTCTTTCTCTTTAAGTTTTTCCTGCTGATCCTTGTAGCTAGGCACGCGCTCCAGCCAACCGAGCGGCGTAATCATGGAGAGCAACAGGTGCAACTCGGCGTGCTCGGGTATGCGCGATTGAATGAATAAGGTTGCCGAGCTGGGATTGATACCCACCGCCAGCCAGTCGATGACCATTTCCCATACGCTGTCCGCAATGATGCCGGTGTCCTCGTATTGGGTGGTCAGGGCGTGCCAATCAGCGACGAAGAAAAAGCATTTATATTCATGTTGCAGCCGTAACCAGTTTTTAAGCACGCCATGGTAATGGCCGAGATGCAATTGGCCGGTAGGCCGCATACCGGATAACACACGCGCACAGTGGGTAACTACGGAGCTCAAGATCAGGAGTTTCTACAGGGCTAACATGCTGTAAAGCGCGCTTTGTAACGCGCTCACCATCGGGGTTAGGATTTTCCCCAAGATGCCGGTGACGAGTAGCAGCAGAAGCACGGCAAAACCATAGGATTCCAGTCGGTTCAGTTGCCATGCCCACGGCCCGGGCAGTAAACCCGAGAGTACGCGGCCGCCATCCAGTGGCGGGATGGGTAACAAATTCAGCACCATCAGAATAAGATTAATAGAGATGCCTGCAATACCCATATAAACCAGAAACTGGGCAACCGGGCCAAGTTGGCTTCCCAACATCAGGTTGATTTTAATCACCAACCCCCACAGCAACGCCATCACCAGATTGGCGAACGGCCCGGCCAGGGCTACCAAGGCCATGTCACGTTTGGGGTTTTTGAGATTTTCCCAGGTCACCGGTACGGGTTTGGCCCAACCGAACACAAAGGGACTTACCATGAACATGAATGCAGGTACCAGCAACGTGCCAACGGGGTCTATATGTTTAATGGGATTGAGCGTCAGCCTGCCCAGCATCATCGCGGTAGGATCGCCCAGCCTGCGCGCTACCCAGCCGTGGGCTACTTCATGGACAGTGATGGCGAATATGACGGGTAACGCCCAAACGGCAATACGTTGCAACAAGCTGAGGTCGTCCATGCCGGGATTATATCCGGTTAAAGAACCCGGCGGTACCTCAGCGTACGCCTTGCCGCGCACCCCCGGCTTTATGAAAAGACCGGGGGTGGGCGGTTACTAGGTTACCTTGGATGCGGCGAACAAACCTATGAGCAGAAATATCACAAAGATTACCACTGCAATGTAAAACAGAATCTTGGCAATCTCGGCGGCGCCCGCAGCGATGCCGGTAAACCCGAATAATGCGGCGACAATGGCTATTAGGAAAAAAATCGCAGCCCATTTAAGCATACGTACCTCCTTGTTGATTGTAATTATTAGCGAACGATTGCCGGACTGAATCCGGTTCCCCATTAAACAATACTAAGGCGTGTTGCACAACCCGGTGCCTGTATTCATTATTCCATCCCAAAACTTGATAAATTTTTAGCATTAAGAACTATTCATAATTATTTGTATTTATTACAGATTACCCTTTCCATGCCGAGTAACATGAGGCGTGCCTTCGACCATGTCCACGACTGTTGTGGGTTCCAACCCACAGTTACCGCCGTCGATGACCAGGTCGACCTGATGCTTGAGCACGGCAAAAATTTCCTCGGGATCGTTCAGGGGAATATCGTTGTCCGGCAACATCAGCGTCGAACTCATCAACGGCTCGCCCAAGGTTTCCAGTAACGCGCGGGCAATGGCGTGGTCGGGCACGCGCAGGCCGATGGTCTTGCGCTTGGGGTTCTGCAAACGCCGCGGCACCTCGTGCGTCGCTTTGAGAATAAATGTATAAGGGCCGGGCGTTAGCGATTTAATAAGACGATAGGCCGCGTTGTCCACCTTGGCATAGCTGGCAATCTCGGAAAGATCACGGCAGACCAGCGTGAAATTATGTTTGGCATCGACATTGCGAATGCGCCGGATGCGCTCCATCGCATCCTTATCGCCAATGTGGCAACCCAAGGCATAACTGGAATCCGTCGGATACACGATGACGCCACCCGCGCACACGATGTCCACCGCCTGCTTTATCAACCGGGCCTGGGGATTATCGGGATGGATGCTGATAAGTTGCATATAACTCTGAGCCTTGCTTTAGCTAAAAGACCGACCCTGTGCTGTTAGAAAAATTTTGAGTTTTATTAAATGGATTGATTTAACGATCTGCCGAACGGGCAGGATTTGCGTTAGTTTTTCACAGGCAGATCTGCAATTTTATTACGCTCCCAGCGCTCCCAAATCGGCGTACATCCGCTCGGCAATTCAGGTAATCTCCCAAGCTCCAACCAAGGGTTAAGGGGGCCATGATAATCAGAACCCGCCGAGGATAGCAGATTGAACTGGCGCGCATAATCACCCATGTGGCGACACTCGTCACGACTATGGCTACCCGACACTACTTCAATTGCCGCGCCGCCCTGTTCCTTGAATGCCGTAAGCAGGCGCCGCAGATGTGTAGCAGCTAATTTGCAACGCGCGGGATGGGCAATCACGGCCTCGCCGCCTGCGGCATGAATCCAGCCTAGCGCCGCTTCAAGAGACGCCCACTCTCCTTCCACGTAACCCGGTTTTCCGCGCACTAAAAAGCGTTTAAATACTTGTTGCACATCTTGCGCATGGCCGTGCTCAACCAGGAATCGTGCAAAGTGCGTGCGGCTCACGCTAACACCCGCTGCATATTTCCTCGCACCGATATAGGCATCGGCAATGCCGTGTTGTTCCAGCCCTCGACCGATTTCCTCGGCGCGCCAATCGCGAAACTTGCGCATATTGGTCAAACCTGTTTGCAAGGCCTCGTTGGCGGGATCGATGTTCAGACCCAGGATATGAATCGTCTGGCTACCCCAGCTTACCGATA
>JBDSMM010000088.1:0-5652 GCA_039915825.1 Gammaproteobacteria bacterium
GCACCTCGAAGCCGGCACGCTCGCGCGTCAAACCGCCCGGCCCCAGCGCTGAAACACGGCGCTTGTGGGTTACCTCGGAGAGCGGATTATTTTGATCCATGAATTGCGACAACTGGCTGGAGCCGAAGAATTCCTTGACTGCGGCGGCGACCGGCTTGGCATTGATCAGCTCATGCGGCATGAGGCCTTCGGACTCGGCCAGACTCAGGCGTTCCTTGACGGCACGCTCCACGCGCACCAAGCCGATGCGGAACTGGTTTTCCACCATCTCGCCCACGCAGCGTATGCGCCGGTTGCCCAGATGATCGATGTCATCCACGGTGCCTGTGCCGTTCTTGATGTCAATCAACACCTTAAGCACATCGATGATGTCCTGTTTGGACAATACATCCTCACCACTGGTTTCCTTGCGGCCGACGCGCCGATTAAACTTCATACGGCCGACGTCCGACAGGTCGTAACGGTCGCTGCTGAAGAACAGATTGGCGAACAGGCTTTGTGCCGCATCTTTGCTCGGCGGTTCGCCAGGGCGCATCATGCGGTAGATTTCAATCTGCGCCTCCAAGGCGCTACGGGTACTGTCGATGCGCAGGGTATCGGACAGATAAGCACCGCGATCGAGATCGTTAGTGAACAGCGTGCGAAGCTCAGCAATGCCCGCCTTGAACAATTTGGCGAGAAGTTCCGGCGTAATCTCATCATTGGCGTTAGCAAGTATCTCGCCCGTGCTGGGGTCCACTACCGTGTGGGCGAGCACCTTGCCGACCAGATATTCGTGTGGCACTTCCAGTGTCTTGAGGCCAAGCTTTTCGATTTCGCGGATATGGCGTGCCGTAATGCGGCGGCCAGCCTCAACGATGACCTTGCCCTTGGAATCCTTGAAGTCAAACACCGCCATCTCGCCACGCAGGCGCGCAGGCACCAGTTCGAGATTGATAATTTCTTTCTTCAGCTTGAAGGTATTCGATTCGAAGAAGATATCGAGGATTTCTTCGGTCGTGTATTCCAGCGCGCGTAACAGTACTGTAGCCGGCAATTTGCGACGCCGGTCGATACGCACGAACACCATATCTTTTGGATCGAATTCGAAGTCCAGCCAGGAGCCCCGGTAGGGAATAATGCGCGCGGAAAATAACAGCTTGCCGGAGGAATGCGTCTTGCCCTTGTCGTGGTCGAAAAATACCCCGGGCGATCTGTGTAATTGCGACACGATTACGCGCTCGGTGCCATTGATGACGAACGTACCGTTCTCGGTCATCAGCGGCATCTCGCCCATATAGACTTCCTGTTCGCGGATATCCTTGACGACTTTACTGTTGGCGGGTGCGTCCTTGTCGTAAATTACCAGGCGCACCTTGACGCGTAGCGGCGCTGCATACGTCATTCCACGCAACTGACATTCTTTAACATCGAACACCGGGTTGACCAAGCGGTAGCTTACATATTCCAGCGCCGCATAACCCGAGTAACTGACTATAGGGAATACCGATTTAAAGGCCGCATGCAAGCCTTGGCTCTGTCGGGCACCGGGGTCGGTTTCCGTCTGTAGAAAATTCCGGTACGATTCAAGCTGGATGGTCAGCAGGTACGGAACTTCGAGTATGCTGGGTCGCTTGCCGAAATTCTTACGAATGCGCTTTTTTTCAGTAAAAGAGTAGGCCATGATATACCTCTGATGTTCCCGAACTGGCTACGGTAGATGTGAATTCTGTGGGTAACGCATGTTACTAAAGCCGCTACAACCCGGCTTCATGTCAGCTGTATGATGTTTCTGGTAATAGCGCGCATTCTTTGCAGACTGCGGGCCCGTACTAACAACGCCAAAAGGCCGGTGGCTTTCCGCCACCAGCCGCTCAAAACAACAGCTCTATAACGATTAATGTATACGTTTATTTGATCTCAACGGATGCGCCGGCTTCTTCTAATAGCTTCTTGATGTCTTCAGCGTCTTTCTTCGGTACAGCCTCTTTGACCACCGAGGGTGCGCCTTCCACCAGATCCTTCGCCTCTTTCAACCCCAGACCGGTGATCGTGCGGATAACCTTGATCACGTTGACCTTGTTGGCGCCGAAGCTAGTCATCATCACGTTAAACTCGGTCTGCTCTTCAGCAGGCGCGGCGGCAGCGGCGGGGCCAGCTGCAACGCCGGCGGCAGCGGAAACGCCAAATTTCTCTTCCATGGCTGAAATCAAATCGACGATTTCAACAACGGTCATATTGGCAACTGTGTCTAAAATATCTTCTTTCGTTACGGCCATGATAATGCTCCTATAGTTTTTTCTGCCCTACGCCGGTTAAGGCGGGCATGTTCAGGTAAATGGGTTAGGCGGCCTGCTTTTGATCGCGTAGCGCAGCCAATGTGCGGGCGAGTTTGCCGACCGGGGCTTTCATCACACCCATCAGCATGCTGATGGCGGTATTGCGTGACGGCATCTGCGCCAGCCTCTGCAATTCAGCCGGCTGCATCAGCTTACGATTGAATGCGCCCGCCTTGATGATCAAACTCTTATGATTTTTGGCAAAATCACTCATCACGCGCGGGGCTGAAGTCGGGTCTTCCCTGGAGAAAGCCAGCACCAGCGGACCGATCAGGGCATCCTGCAAACAAGCAAAATCGCTGCCTTCGATGGCACGGCGCGCCAGCGTGTTTCTGACTACACGCAGGTATACATCCGCCTTACGGGCATCGACGCGCAACTGCGTCATTTCGCCGGAGGTCAGGCCGCGATACTCAGCCGCCACGACGGACTTGGCTGTGCCAGCGACATTCGCCACTTCACCTACTATATTTTTCTTTCCTTCAAGATTGAGACTCACGAGATCGCATCCCTCCTACTAGCACTAGCAATTAAGCCCCCCGATTGGTTACGGGATAACTTGCGGTCAACATAAGGCGCCTTTAACCTGCAAGACACCCTCTTTTACGGCGACCTTCACCAGCTGGATACTAATCTGTCAAGGTGACACCGTCTGCGCAGGCCGGATTGCAAACTTCACAATACCTATTAAGTTAAACACCTGCGGTCTTCGACTCACCACCGATTTTCACCGGTAGTCCAAAGTCTTTCCTGCATCTCTTTTCAGATGCAGGGATTAATCTGATCAGCTTTGTGTAAAACGCCCAAACAACTCGTTAAGCAACCAGACTCGATTGATCGATATTGATGCCCGGACCCATGGTGCTGGATAAGGTAATTTTCTTCAGATAAATACCCTTGGCCGTACTCGGTCGGGCCTTGTTTAAATCAGCGATCAATGCCTGCAAATTTTCGCGCATGGCCTCTACATCGAAACTCGCCTTGCCGATCGTGCAATGAATGATGCCTGCCTTGTCGGTGCGATAACGCACTTGTCCCGCCTTGGCATTTTTTACCGCAGTGGCAACATCTGCCGTTACGGTACCCACCTTCGGATTGGGCATCAGACCACGCGGGCCGAGAATCTGACCGAGCTGGCCGACGATGCGCATGGCATCAGGCGTAGCAATTACCACATCGAAATCCATGGTGCCAGCCTTCACGGCAGTCGCCAGGTCATCAAACCCAACGATGTCGGCGCCCGCCGCCGTTGCAGCATCGGCGTTTGCACCCTGCGCAAACACGGCCACTCGGACCGATTTACCAATGCCGCGCGGTAACACGGTGGAGCCGCGCACCACTTGATCAGACTTGCGCGGATCGACACCCAGGTTAATGTTTGCATCAACCGACTCGGCGAACTTGGCGGTGGCGCACTCCTTGATCAATTTCAGTGCTTCGTCCACAGGATATTGTCTGCCGGGCACCAGCTTCGCGTGCATGGCCTTGGTACGCTTGGATAATTTTGCCATCGCTTATACCCCTTCCGTTTCAATGCCGATGCTGCGTGCGCTGCCGGCAATGGTGCGCACTGCGGCATCCATATCGGAGGCGGTCAGATCGGGCATCTTGAGCCTGGCGATATCTTCCAGTTGGGCGCGGCTGACCTTGCCCACCTTCGCACTGTTCGGTGTCTTGCTACCGCTCGCTACACCCAGCGCCTTCTTCAGTAAGATCGAGGCTGGTGGTGTTTTAGTGATAAAGGTAAAGCTGCGATCACTGTATACCGTGATCACGACCGGGGTAGGCAGACCTGGCTCCATGCCTTGGGTCTGGGCATTAAATGCCTTGCAGAATTCCATGATATTGACGCCGCGCTGACCCAACGCCGGACCAACGGGCGGACTTGGGTTGGCCTGACCGGCTTTGACCTGCAACTTAATGTAGGCCTCGATTTTCTTTGCCATGCTTGACTCCTGGTGGGTAGTAACGCCTGTTTAGGGCTCCCCGGTTAAATACAGATACAAGGTACAAGTTAAAGATACAAGTAAAAACGCGCGCCCTTGTATCTTGTACCTTTACCCTGGTTTTCAGCCTTTCTCTACCTGCCCAAACTCCAGCTCCACCGGCGTGGAACGGCCGAAGATGAGCACGGCCACGTGCAGCCTGCTCTTCTCGTAATTCACTTCCTCAACGACACCGTTGAAGTCATTGAACGGACCATCGATCACGCGCACCACCTCGCCCGGCTCAAACAATACCTTGGGACGCGGCTTGTCGGCTCCCTCAGTGACGCGCTGCAGAATGGTCTGCGCCTCTTTTTCGGTAATCGGTGCAGGTTTGTCCGAGGTGCCGCCGATAAAACCCATGACCTTGGGCACATCTTTTACCAAATGCCAGGTCGCGTCGTTCATTTCCATTTGCACAAGGACGTAACCGGGGAAAAACTTGCGGTCGCTCTTGCGTTTCTGTCCTTCGCGCATCTCGACCACTTCTTCGGTCGGCACCAGGATCTGACCAAACTGATCCTCCATTCCACTGCGCGCCACACGTTCGATCAGCGACGTCTTTACGAGGTTTTCAAAACCTGAATAGGCGTGTACCACATACCAGCGCAATGCCATGTCTTAACCCCCTGGGTTGGTAAGCAGTTGCACTGCCCACAGGAGAAACATGTCCAGCAACCACAGGATAATTGCCACTAATATCACCACTATAAAAACGATAAGCGTAGTCTGTGTCGTTTCCTTGCGCGTGGGCCATACGACCTTGCGGATTTCGTTGCGCGCTTCGCGCAAAAATTCCCACGCATCGCGGCCTGGTTGAGTCAGCAGTGCAACTGCAATAGCAACGGCAACCACCCCCAGCAAACCCAGCACTCTGATGAGAGTGGAATGATCCGCATAGTAGTAAAATCCGCCTACCCCGCCCACCAGCAGCAATACTGCGAGCAGCAATTTAATCTTGTCCGCCATGCTTCTTTTTATAATCCTTTAACTTGTCAGTATACTGGCAGGCCAGGAGGGAATCGAACCCCCAACCTTCGGTTTTGGAGACCGACGCTCTGCCAATTGAGCTACTGGCCTATAAAAACAGATACAAATTTCAAGATACGAGATACAAGTAAAGCGGTGCGTTGCGGGCAAGTCTTGTCTCTTGCCCCTTGTATCTTGTACCTGCCGTTACTCAATCACCTTTGCCACCACACCCGCGCCTACGGTTCTTCCGCCCTCGCGGATGGCGAAGCGCAGACCTTCTTCCATGGCGATGGGGTTGATCAGGGTGACGGTGATCTTGACGTTGTCGCCGGGCATGACCATTTCTACACCTTGGGCCAGTTCGCAGGCCCCGGTGA
>JBDSMM010000098.1:0-25961 GCA_039915825.1 Gammaproteobacteria bacterium
CGCTAAGCCACTAAGCCAACCGTCCGGCCGTTGTTAAACCGATAGCCTCACCCCTAAACGGGTGAGGCTATTTTTTTTGCATAAAGCCTTACGCGTTCGGGCTAAACCACAATTCGTCCGGCTCAAGCGCACCGAAAAAACTTGCGGCCCGGCGGACTGATGGTTATTCTTTGCAGGCCCATCTTTGCAGGCCCATCTTTGCAGGCTCATCTTTGCAGGCCCGGCCTATTCCAGACCCCGTTCTATCTTCAGGGAGCTTTATGCCTTATTCGAGTCTCGCAAATGGTCTTTGCGCCGCCGTCCTGCTGCTGGTAGCCGCTAGCGCCCACGCCGCGCCCTTCGCTTATATCAGCAATGAAAATAGCAACGATGTCTCGGTGATCGACATCGCCACTAATATCGTTACCGCTACCGTGCCGGTGGGGCTTACCCCCTTCGGCGTCGCCGTCAATCCCAGCGGCTCGCGTGTCTATGTAACGAACATCGACAGTAACACTGTCTCGGTAATCGACACCGCGACGAATACCGTTGTCGCCACCGTGGCGGTGGGAACTAATCCATTCGGCATCGCCATCAACCCCGCAGGCACAGTCGTCTATGTGGCAAACAAGACCAGCGATACCGTTTCAGTGATCGACACTGCGACCAACACCGTTACCGCTACGCTGCTGGTGGGGACTAATCCGTACGGCGTCGCTATCAACCCCGCAGGCACATTCGTCTATGTAACAACCCTGACCAGTGATGATGTTAAGGTGATAGACACCGCGACCAATACCGTTACCGCCACCGTGCCGGTGGGAGATACCGCCACGGGTATCGCCATTAACCCGGCTGGCACGCGAGCGTATGTAGCGAACCTGAGCAGCAATAATATGTCGGTGATCGACACCGCGACCAATACCGTTACTGCTACCCTGGCCGTGGGAATTAACCCAGCGGGTGTCGCCGTTAATTCTTCCGGCACCATTGTTTATGTGGCAAATCGAGGCAGCAGTACCGTCTCGGTGGTGGACACTGCGAGCAATACCGTAGTTGCCACTGTTGCGGTGGGAAGTCGTCCGCTCGGTGTTGCCATTAACCCGGCTGGCACCCGTGTCTATGTGGCGCATGAAAGCGAGTCTGGCAATGTCCTGGTAATTAACACCGCCATTAACGCGGTGGTTGACGCCGTGGCGGTGGGAAACACCCCTGCCGCCTTAGGGTTGTTTATTGGCCCGCCACCGGGAGCCCTGCAACTTAGCGCGACCGCGTACAGCGTTGACGAGTCCGCTGGGACTGCACTTATTACGGTAACGCGCACCGGCGGCTCCTTCGGCGCAGTAACGGCCGATGTGGTTGCCTCCAATGGCACGGCAACCTCGCCGGGTGATTTTACCGCTACCACTCAGACTGTAAGCTTCGGTGATGGCGATACGACCGCAAAAACCGTAACTATCAATATCACCGATGACCTGACCGATGAACTGGACGAAACGGTAACCCTGGTACTGAACAACGCAACCGGCGATGCTACAGTGGGCACGGCCGCAGCCACGCTTACCATTACCGATAATGACGCTCCACCACCGCCACTGGGCGTAGTCGCCTTCAGCGTGGCACGCTCGATAGTTGCGGAACGCGCCGGATATGCGGTTATTGCCGTGACGCGTACCGACACTACGGGCAACGCAACAGTGAACTTCGCCACCAGCGATGGCACGGCAATATCCGGCGCTGACTTTACCGCCGCCAGCGGCGTATTGAGCTTTGTGACGGGAGATGCTGTGGAAATCATCACGGTGCCGATTACGCGTGATGCAATACAGGAATTCAATGAAAGATTCACGGTGGTATTGAGTGCGGCGCAGGGCGCAAGCTTGGGTACTCCGTCTGTTCACACCGTTACCATCGGCATCAGTGGCGGTGGTGGCTGTAGCTTGAGCCCCGGCTCCAACGGCGCGCCTGATCCCAGCCTGCCGATTATGGTGCTCGCCGCAGGCCTATACTTGCTACGCCGCCGCTTAGGCTATAAGGCATAGCCATCGAGCCGTCACGTTAACGCAGTATGGCGTGATGGGCAATTTGGAGCGGCGCTGGCGGCCGCTCCATTTTTTTTGGGCATTTTGCTGTGGTGGTATAGCCCGCTTGCGCTGGATCTGGCGTGGCCGTTACGCGCACCGCTGACCTTTTTGCTGCTGGCGCTGATCTATCCTGTGTTGGAAGAACTGGTGTTTCGCGGTGCCTTGCAAGGTGCTCTTACCCGGCAGACGTGGGGAGGCCGCAAGCTAGGTCCCATTTCACTGGCCAACTTTTTTACCAGCCTTGTGTTCGCGGGGCTTCATCTTTTTTATCATGCCCCACTGTGGGCTGCCTTGGTGTTTCTTCCCTCACTCATCTTTGGTTACTTTCGCGACAGGCATCAAAGTGTGCGGCCCGCCGTGGTGCTGCACGTGGTTTACAATACCGGCTATTTTTGGTTATTCCCGCCCTGAACTGAGCTATAGACAGTTCATTCGTTCAGTAGTGACTCAGTTTAAATCAAATAGGCCAAGCCCCCGGGCATTGGCTCTACCTTCTTTTGTAATACAAACACAGGTTGCAAAATGCTTTATATAGTATATACAATGAGCTTCTCACATGATTTTTTGTATACTTATGAAACTTATCATCTCACCCAGCATAAGGGCCAAACTGTCCGAAAAAGACCCACCCGTAACTGAGAGTGAGATTGTTGAGTGCTTTGCCAACCGTACTGGAAAAGACTTATTAGACATACGCGAAGAGCATTTAACAGACCCGCCTACGCGGTGGTTTGTCGCTGAATCAAACTTTGGTCGTAATATTAAAATCATGTATATTTCTACGCTGAGCGGTATTGTCATAAAATCAGCTTACGATGCAACTAATGATGTTATTCGTATATACAATAAATATAGAAATCAGAATAGTTAGAATGGAGGACGTCGCCATGAGTAAACAAACATTACCTCTTATCCCCGGTACGGAAGAGGCGTGGGATACAGGCGCGCTTGGCGAAGATGAGAATTTTGTAGCCGTGGCGCCAGATGCCGACCATGAAATTAACGAGCACTTGGAATTGCAGCCCATTTCCATTCGGCTAGAGAAGTCACTAATCGAGGACTTTAAGATGATTGCAGCACTGAGCGGTCTTAGCTATCAACCGCTAATGCGTCAATGTCTTAGACGTTTCGCGGATGGAGAAATTAAGCGTATTTTGCGCGGGTTTATCGCTGAAAAGGCCGCTGCATTAGAACTGGCCGAACAAAAAAAGGCGCAGAAGAAAAGTAAAGCCGCTTAACCTGACATTCGCACCCACTTGATCAAGAGCCTACCTCCAGGGGGTGGCTCCTTTCTTTTTATCTTTCGTTTTCAAACAGAGCCTTATCATTCGTTCAGTTCCGCATGGCAAAATCAATGGTAAATGTTAGTATTCATACATGTGCCCTAACATAGACCTCGAACCCCTCACCTTCCTGCCCGCCGTTACCATAGACCCGATCGCACCGGTTACGGCCAGTGTCATCTGTCTGCACGGCCTCGGTGCCGATGGGCATGATCTGGAATCGGTTGTGGCGGAGTTGGGTCTGCCGCAGCGTCATGGAGTACGCTTTTTGCTGCCGCATGCCCCACACCGGCCGGTAACGATTAACAATGGCTACGTGATGCGCGCCTGGTACGACATTGTCGCCAACGACTTGTCGCAGCGTGAGGACAGCGTGGGCGTAGGCAATTCCGAACGTCTGCTGCACCGACTTATTGAGCGCGAGATTGACAGCGGCATTCCGCCGCACCGAATCGTGCTGGCGGGTTTTTCCCAGGGCGGCGCTATCGCCTTGCATACCGGCTTACGTTATCCACAACGCCTGGCGGGCGTTTTGGCGTTGTCCAGTTATCTACCGCTGGCCGGTAAGGTGGCCGAGGAGGCCCACTTTGCCAATGCCGGTCTGCCGATCCTGATGGCGCACGGTATTCACGACAGCATTGTGCCGATGGCCAGCGCCCTGGCCTCGCGCTCGCTACTGGAGCGGTTGGGCTACAGCGTCGACTGGCTCACTTATCCGATGGGCCATGAATCGTGCGCCCAGGAGATGAAAGATATTAACCAGTGGTTGATGCGCATATTGGGTTAAGCAGGCGTACAGTGGGCTCGTACGGTTAGCGCGACGCTTGATTTTCCCGTAGCTCCAGGGAGCGCAAGCGCCTGGTATATGCCCCGGCGACTTACGCCGGCCGTTTTTCTGCTGTAACAAAAACCTTACATTTAGCGACTCTATTCATAGCGCCTGTTATCGGCCTATTCAGCTAACCGCGATTCAATCTTGTAAACATGCTGATACACTCGCATTACCTTAATTATTAGCAATTTTTTATAAAACAATATAAATATCAAATACTTACGCGATTGGCATAGCGATTGCTCTAGATAAGCTGTGGGAGTGACGCAGGACGCCGAATTTCCGCAAATACTTCTAAAAAGGATGTTGCTAACCCGTCCGCCATTGTCCGGGAAGGCAAAATGAGAGCAAGGATACAGCCGCCAGGGACGGGCGGAACGCTCATCGGCATGGGTTACGAAGTACATAATAATAATAAAAGGGACACTTACCAGGGATCTGGTGAGGCAAGCAGACAAGGACGTCCTTTATCTTTACCAGCTCTGGGGAACCACGAAGCCGCCTTGTCTCTATTCCCCAGTCTGCTTGTTTCCTGGAAGCAGGTATACCTGCTTTATCTTCCGGTCAGTTGTTTCAGGCGTTAGTACCTACACGGACGAGTGGCAGGACTTATGGACAGGATTATGAAATTATCAGGCTATGCAGCTGTATGTGGCTTGATTGTGGCGCTATCAGCCGCTTGCGATAAAGGGGCCAAGCCCGTTGCCGCCAGTCTGCCTGCGGATGGTGTGATTAGCAGCGCACTACTAACTAAGCAGCTTAACAACGGTCTGATCCACTCCGGCGTGGCTACCCCGAAGGCCGCGTTACGCATCTTTGATCCCGTTACCGGCCACCCTGTTGCCGTGCAAAAGGTGCCTGCGTCGAATCTCACGCGCGAGCATTACGTTATCCGCATAATTGCGAAAACCGGGCAGCAGATTCTGGTACCGGCCTCGTTAATAAAAATTTCCGCGCCCGCTGCCCTTTCAGGGCGCGGCTATGGCCCTTTCCCTGGGCATGCCTTCCGCAGTCATTATGAACTATAATAGAATCAAGACCGAAACCCGGAATCGGAAACGCAAAGAATTAATTTGTAAGGCAATCCATCGCCAGTTAAAACGATAAGTACCGAACTCAACCATGGAACTTAATAATAGGGTGATCATCATGTTTACAAACGCAATCAATGGAATGTCAAAATTCTTGTCTAAGGCGACACTTTGCACCCTGCTGTTCGCGTTTCTTGCGCCGGTAGCCAATGCGGCCGAAGACTATAAGCTGGGTGCTGGCGATACCGTCCGCATCACGGTTTTTGAAAACCCGGATATGACAACCGAAACCCAGGTATCCGAAGATGGCAATGTAACCTTTCCTCTGTTGGGCCAGGTAACACTGGGTGGGCTATCAAGAAGCGCGGCGGAAGCCAAGCTCGCGGGCTTGTTGAAGAAAGGTGGTTTTGTCAATCAGCCCCAGCTCAATATCAGCATTCTGGAATACCGCAGCCAGCAGGTTTCGGTGCTCGGTCAGGTTAATAAACCCGGCAAATATGCCATCGACAGGCCCAGCACAGTACTCGATCTGATTTCGCTGGCAGGCGGCGTCAACGAGACGGGCGCTGACTCCATCACGGTCATACATAACCAGGATGGCAAGGCCGTCAAGCACAATATCAATTTGGTGGATTTATTCCAGTCGGCCAACCTGGCGGACAATATCGCAGTCGGCAACGGCGATGTGATACACGTGGGGCGCGCACCGGTATTTTATATTTATGGAGAAGTGCAGCGCTCGGGCGCTTATCGTCTTGAGCCGGGCATGACAGTAATGCAGGCGCTTTCAGTGGGTGGTGGTTTGTCGCCGCGCGGTACGGAACGTGGGGTCAAGGTAAGCCGTCGTAGTGATAACGGCGAGCTGCACAAGATCGACGTCAAATTAACCGATCCACTTCAAGAGAATGATGTGGTCCATATTAAAGAGAGTCTGTTTTAAAAAGCGGCGATAGCGGCTTGCTATTCGCCCAACCTGTAGAGATTAGCAAATGAACTTGCAAAAACTTTTTTTGATACTGCGCTCGCGCTTCTGGATTATTGCGTTCACCTTCCTGGTAACGGTGACTGTCACGATAATTATCAGCTTACTGATGCCGAAGACCTACACCGCCTCTACCAGTATGGTCATCGACTTCAAGGGCGGCGATGATCCATTAACGGGCACGCTACTCCCGGCACAGATGGTGCCGGGTTATATGGCAACGCAACTGGATATTATCGCCAGCCATAAAGTCGCCCTGGATGCGGTGGATAAGCTGAAGCTCGATAAAAACCCTGAGGCGCGCGAGCAGTTCGAAAAGGCCACGGAAGGTCGAGGTTCCATCCGCGACTGGCTGGCCGATGCCTTGCTGGAAGACATGAAGATCAGACCTTCCGCCGAGAGCAGCCTGATTGAGCTAAGTTATTCATCGACCGACCCGGTATTTTCGGCGGCGGTTGCCAATGCATTTACGCAGGCTTATATCGAAACTAACCTGCAATTGAAGGTTGACCCGGCAAAACAAACCGCCCTTTGGTTCAGTGATCAATTAAAAATTCTGCGCGACAATCTGGCGGCCAATCAGGAAAAGCTGTCTGCCTATCAGCAAGAGAAAGGCATCCTTGCCACCGATGGAAAATTCGATGTAGAAAATGCGCGTCTTACGGAATTGACGACCCAACTCGTTCTGGCGCAGGCCCAGACGCAGGACGCCTTGACCCGCCAGAATCAGGCAAAGAGCGCCCCGGGCGATCAAGCCGCATTGGAAACCTTGCCGGAGATTTTGGCCAACCCGTTTATCCAGGGGCTGAAGGCAAATCTCGCGGAACAGGAAGCGAAGGTGGCCGAGCTTTCGGGGCAGGTCGGTAGCAATCATCCGCAGTATAAACGCGCCATGCGCGAGCTGGGCAGCATGCAGGCGAAGCTGAACAGAGAGGTTACCAAGGCCTCGAAGGGAATTGAAAATAATGCCCAGCTTGCCCAGCAGCGGGAGAATGCCTTAAAGGATGCGATTGCGGCCCAAAAGACCAAGGTGTTGGGATTAAAGCACGGAAACGATGAGATATCGGTATACCTGCGCGAGGTGGAAAACGCGCAAAAGGCTTATGACGCCGCGTCGCAGCGCTTCAGCCAGACGAGTATGGAAAGCCAGTTGAGTCAAACCAACGTGTCTATCATCAGCCCGGCGATTCCCCCCATCGAGCCATCGCAGCCCAAGCTGTTACTCAACGTCGTTCTTGCTGTTTTCTTCGGGGGATTGCTGGGCATCGGTCTTGCATTAATGACAGAGATGGCCAACCGCTACTTCCGCTCGTCGCAGGATATTTACGACGACCTGACCTTACCGGTGTTGGGGGTGCTTAACAAGAGGCTCGCGCAGGTCAAGGTAGTGCAGCGGCAACCCCAACGGTTGACGCACACGCCCGGGAATATTCGGCCAACGATTTAAGTAACCTGGACCGGAACCGGCGATACAAGAAGAATCAGGAGCACCATAATAATGAACCAACCTTTATTTACTAATCGGAACAGCCCAACCCAGCTAGTCTCCTCTCCGGTCGACAGAACCTTGGGGAAAATTCTGATCGACAGCGGCAAGCTGACGCCGGAGGGTGTTGAGCGCATTGTCGAGTATCAGAAAGAGCGCGGCCTGCGTTTCGGCGAAGCCGCCCTCAAGCTGAGGCTGGTGACGAAACGCGATCTGCAATATGCCTTGGCGAACCAGTTTGGCTATGATTATTTGCAGGAAGGCGAGGGCGATGTCAGTAAAGACTTGGTTGCCGCCTACGAACCATTTTCCCAACAGGCTGAGGCCCTGCGCAGCGTGCGCGGCCAACTGATACTGCGCAAGCTCGGCTCACATCACAAGACGCTCGTCATTCTTAGCCCGGACCAGGGCGAAGGCCGCAGCTATCTTGCGTCAAATCTTGCCGTCGTGTTTTCACAGTTGGGCGAAAATACGCTGTTGATCGATGCTGATCTGCGTACACCGCGTCAGCACACCATATTCAACCTGGAAAATCGGGTCGGCTTGTCCTCTATTCTGGGTGGGCGCGCGGGATTTGAAACCATTCAACACGTGCCGTCCTTTGATAATCTTTCGGTATTGTGCGCCGGTGCCACGCCGCCTAATCCATCGGAGCTGTTGTGTCGTACCGAGTTTAGCCGTCTGCTGCAAGCGCTCGCCGATCGCTACGGCGTGGTTATCATTGATACACCGGCGGGCGATGCCAATGCCGATGCGCAAAGCATTACCGCGCAGGCAGGTACGGCGCGCGCAATTGCCCTGATGGTGATCCGTAAAGATCATACGCGTTTGAAAAAGGCCAAGAGCTTTATGGATGATTTAAAGGGTACAAATGTTGAGATCGTCGGTACGGTGCTGAACCAGTTTTAACGGGCGGCCGCTACTGCCCAACGGAAACCTAAATAATGAAACCGTCATATATAGGAATAGGCGCGCAGGAGTGCGCTTCAGCTTGGGTTCATCATATTCTTCAGGACCACCCTCAGGCGTTTGTCAGCACCCCGACGGATCTCAATTTTTTTTCCCACAACTATGTCCACGGCCTGCCGTGGTACGAGAAATATTTTGCTAAAGGCCGCGAATTGAAGGCAAGGGGGGAAATTTCCCCTTCTTACTTTTACGATCTCTCGGCACCGATGCGGGCTTACAAATACAATTCTAATTTCAAGATTATTGTCACCCTCAGAGACCCGATTGAACGGGCTTATTCTGACCATCTCAATGAAGTGCATTCGGGAAATTACACCGGCGAGGATCTGAGCTTCGAGGCAGGGCTAGCCAGCAACCCCATGTATGTCGAGCAGTCATGCTACGCGACTCATATTATGCGTTGGCTGCAGCTGTTTCCACGTGAGCAGATTTTAATTCTGCTACAGGAAGATATCTACGCCGGGTGGGCTGAACAGGCGCAGCGCGTTTATAACTTTCTGGGCATTAATGCCACCCATAAGTCAGATTATTTGCAATTTGCCAGTCAAAACCCGGAGCCAAAATCTGCGCAAATCGATTCCATACTTAAAAAACTCGGATCGCTGGGACGCAAAACCGGCATGGAAAACCTGGTGACGGCGGTTAAGAACAACAGCTTTGTATCGGCTGTGCGTCAAGCCAATACCGCCGAAGGACGCCACATCGTACCTCCCATGCGCCCGGAAACCTGGGCGTTTTTACAGGCAGAACTCCTGGATGAAGTCCTGGAGCTAGCCGATCTACTGAGCCGGGCCAGCTTACCTTGGCCATCCTGGAGTATAAAGAAACCGCCCATAGCGATCAGTCGCGAGTCAAGGCAAGCGCTGGCTTCATAAGGTTGGCTTCATGAGCTTCAAGGCACGTACGCAAAGCGTTAACATTCCTTACATCATGGCCTTTTTTGCGGCCTTAGTGATGGGTGCCGCTGCGGCAACCGGCAAACCCATTTTCAGTGTCCTGGTCGCGGGTACGCTCGGCGGAATCGTTTTGGTTAGCCAGCCGGTAGCGTTGCTGTGGGCCTTGCTCAGCATGACGCTCGTGGTGGCCGGCATCGTCCTGTATTTCATACCCACGCTGGCTAATATCTGGTGGATTACATACGGGATGGGCGCGATGTTGTTCGTGCCGGCAATCATGTCAGGGCTAAGTAATGACAGAACCCACTTACATCCCGGTCTATCGCCAACTGTTATTGCAGCACTCATCTTTTTAGTGAGTGGTCTATTTTCCACCTTCATAAATCGTTCGCCCCCTTGGGAAGTCGTATTGGCTTTAAAAGGCATTTTGTTATTCGGAGGGGTATGGGCAGCATTGGCATTACTCCCTATTAGCAAAGAAGTCATGAAACGCTGGCTCATAGGCTTCCTTATTATCGGGTTGATTCAATGGTTACCGGCCATCTACCAATATCTGTTTGTGCGCGCAGACAGATTGGTCAAAGGCTTGGGCACGATTGAAGCTTCTGATAGCGTGGTTGGGACCTTTGGTGGTGCAATGGACGCCGGAGGTCTTTCGCCGGTATTAGCGGCCTATTTGATTATGCTCATGACCGTGCTGCTTGCCTTACGTCGGGACGGGCTACTAAGTACCCGCAAGCTGCTACTGGCGCTCCCTTTTCTGTTTTTTCCATTACTGATAATGGAGGTCAAGGTCATTGTCATTTACGTGCCGCTTTGCTTGTTTATTTTGTACAAAGACCTCATCTGGCGGCGTCCAGTGGCCTTTTTCAGTGGGGCCACAGCAGCCTTGATGATCATGGTCGGGATAATATTCGCTTATCAGGCACTGCATTGGTCTGCCGCCGGTTCTAATATTGAAAAAAGTCTCGAATCAATGGTGAGCTATAGTTTTGTTAAGCGTCTGGATGCCGAAAACCGGGCAAAGGGAATAATGACGCGGCGTGAAGTCATAGACTTCTGGTGGGAAAAACATGATTTGGACGAACCGGTAAGCATGTTGCTGGGACATGGCCTTGGAGCCTCGCGCACGCAAGGTATGGGTCATGGCCACATTGCGGCTAAATATGCCCCGCGGGTCATTGACTATACTGCACTGGCGTTAATTCTGTGGGATACCGGCCTGGTAGGCATTGTGGCGGTTCTAGCATTAATTATTAGCGCCTTTCGTATGGCAAAACGGCTTTCGCTTTCAACGCGACTCGATCCTTGGCAAAAGTCATTGGCGCGCGGATTGCATGCTCTCATACCGATTTTTCTAGTTTCAATACTTTATCAGGGCGACATTTTTTACGCTGCACCGATGACGTTTATGTTAATGACGGTACTGGGCCTGCTCGCCTGGCTCAGAAATCAGGAATACTCTGCTACGGTTAACAATGAGCTTGCAAGTGGAGGCCCAATCCGCCGGTAACCGGAATGTCATGACTGCTGATT
The DNA here is from genome assembly GCA_039915825.1 of Gammaproteobacteria bacterium. Classification (GTDB taxonomy): domain Bacteria; phylum Pseudomonadota; class Gammaproteobacteria; order SURF-13; family SURF-13; genus JBDSTW01. The sequence goes on from JBDSMM010000098.1 coordinate 11,079, forward strand.
TATTCTCCATCGTTAGTTAAAACTTTAAAAAGTGCTACACGTCATCCGATTGCAATCGTGCAGTTTTGAAGGCTAAAACCGAATCGCGAATAGGCCAAGTAAGCTCGCCAGATAAGTGCCATCGGCAGCCGAGTCTTGCAAACCAACGCTAGCCACGCCGCTTATTCTAGGTCTCGCGTTGTGTAAAGAGGGGGTTATATGTACAGTAAAATGTGGAGCGGTATTCGATGGGGCCATGCGATTTTAACATCGATAACAAATATTGAACGGGGAGCCGTCAATAGTAAAGTAGTGAAGCCAACTCAAGGAGCGCGTCTCAGGGGTGAGGCGACTCACTCAAATGGTACCAATAATATACGTCATGCCTATGTGAAATACGGCGACGTTGTCAAAGAGTTGGATGAGTTCAAATTCAATTCCTCCAAGGTCCCGGCGGGCGGGCCTAATGCCTTTCTATTTGAGTATCTGGCGGAGATTGCGGCACAGCCACTACTGCTGATCTCAGCCAGCACGCGTAATGCGCATTCCCAGTCGGGTAATATTGAGGCTCATGTGTTTCGTGGGACATCGCAACTACATCCCCATGGCACGGCCGTGGTCAGGATGGTGGCCTTTTTTAAAATACTTTTTCATCTCGTTAAATTCAGACCTAACCGAATTTTATGTGGAACGCTCGGCTTTGCCCTGTGGGCCTGCTATATCTACGCACGCGCATTTTCCTTGCCGTTAGTTCACTCTCTCCATTGCCGTATCGATTATGACGCCTCGCCCTGGTATAAGCGGCCGACTACGTACCTTGATAAGTTTGTCTTGAAACACCTCAGCAGAGTGACCTGCCATGGGCCGTTTTTACGCCAGCAATTATTGGATATCGGCGTTAAGGCGTCAGCGATTGCTGAATATGACTGCGGATTTAGAGATATGTGGGAGCAACTCGAGAGTCGTCAGGAAATAAACGATCTAACTGAACAACGAAACTATAAGACGATTACTTTTCTGGGTAGGATGGAATACACCAAGGGTCTATTCGATCTTTTGTACGCCTGTACAGACCGGCTCGCAGAAGATGCTACGCTAAGACTGGTTTATGTGGGTGATGGTCCTGATCTGCTGGCACTAAAGAATAAAGTCACTGACCTGGGGCTGGAACGGCAGGTGCTGTTTCTGGGGAGACTTCCACATGAGGAGCTGGCCGGTATTATCTGCCAAAGTTATCTAGTAGCCACGCCGACGCAAAGTATTTTCCCCGAGGGCCGGTGCATGGCTACTATGGAAGGCTTGGCGATGAAAATCCCCGTTATAGCCCCGAATTTTGGCCCCTTTCCCTACCTGGTTCAGCACGGAGTAAATGGCTTGTTATTCAGCCCGGATTCAATTGATGATTTACGCAGCCAGATAAATGCGGCCTTGGATGACCCTGCTCTCTACGCGCGGCTACGCGACGGCGCCTTGGAAACCAGCAAAAAACTGCTTGACCCACCGGTAACTTTTTATAAGGCTGTCGAGTGGGCTTTCGCAAATTATGTAAAAGTGTAAAACTTTGCTTGCACGGAACGCATAATGTTTACCCGTTACCGTGTTGTCTAGTAATTGGCGAGCTCCGCGTGTTGTAGATGGTTAAGAGTAATAGCCCGCTCATTAAACTAAAGTGCCATGCATTATTATGTCCTCTTATAAAAATCTAGCAAAAAAGTTGGACAAGAGTCCGCAGACTTTGACGCAGGATGCTCAGCAAGTAGGAGAGCTTCCAACAGTGGAGACCGTCGGCCACTATAGCGCCAGTAAAATTCGCAAAAGCATGTGGCATTACCTGTTGGGGCGCGGTATGTCCGCGATAGGTTCATTTGCCGTCGCGCTGCTATTGATCCGGGTATTGCCCGTTGAGGTCTATGGTGCCTATACCGCCCTGGCAGGGTTGCTGGTGACCCTTGGCATAGTGAGTGATGGCGGTCTCGACCGTCTTTTGCCAAAGTTCCTGCCTATACTAAGGACGGCTAATGCAGAATCCAGGCTCGCCAAGCTGTGCTGGAAGCTTCTGGGTCTGCGCATCGTTCTTATCCTGCTAGTACTTATACCCGTGGTAATAGCACCGGATTGGATAGCCAACGTCTTATCCATCGATGAAGGGCGCAAGGTTATCTGGCCGTTTGCCCTTTATGTGGTGCTGTCCATTGTATCCGTGCATCTGGCGCGCACGTTACAGGCCCTTCTCCAGCAGCGGGCGGTAACCATGGGTATGATCCTGGAGTGGTTCACTAAGCTGGCAGCCTTGGTGCTGCTATTGCTCTATACAGGTTTCTTGCCGCTGGACGGGGTTATCTGGATTCAAGCCGCCACCGTTGGACTCGGCGTGCTATTCCTATTGATTAAATTGCAACAACATTTTACTGAATTCGCTAAGGCGGACCATCCGCTAACCGAGATAGATATTCCGCGTGAGAGGCTGTGGCGCTTTGGTTGGCACAACTATTTGCCGAGCCTGATTGGCGTTGGTTTGAGCGAAGGCACCATAAAACTGGTTAGTGCGTATTTCCTGGGTATTACCCAGACTGCGGCGTTGGGCTTCGCTTACGCCATTTCCGGCGCAATTCGGCAATATCTTCCCGCAATCTTGTTGTTAGGGCTGATCGAGCCCGCCTTTATGGCGCGTTATCATGCACAACGCGATTTTAGGGTCTTAAATGAAATGGCCTCCATCGTGCTAAAGAGCAATCTTTTCGTGCTGGCACCCATCACCGTCTGGCTGCTGTTCTCGGGAACGCCAATGATCGGGCTTATAACTGGCGGTAAATATCTTGATACGGTCTGGTTGCTCGCGGGTTTTATGGGTGTGTTGATGCTGCATAGCCAGTTTATGGTCTTGCAGCTTATTGTAAATGCGATCGAGGAAAGCTGGTTGCTTACCACCTGCCAGCTATGGGCAGTATTGTTTGCGGTAGCGGAGATTATTGCAATGGTGTTCTATGGCCTGCCGGGCCTGTTGGTTGGAACGCTGGTTTTAGCGTTATTCAAGAATATCTATTTAGTATTTTCAATCCGGTCAAAAAAGTATCCTTACAAGACGGATTGGCAGGGGCTAATGTGCATTGTCACATTGGCCGTCACGACGGGCTTTATAGGTAGTCTGGTCTTACGCTGGCTACCGGGTCTTGCCGGTTCCTTTTTGGCGTTGATAGTTACGGGAGTAACGTTCCTGGCGCTCGCTTATGTGTGGAAACCCTTCAAACCGGCGGAAAGAGATTTACTGAACCGCTTTATTGGGAGAAAACTCTTTTTCTGGTAATAGGCAGGCGGGATACCGCCGTCCCCGCTGCACCGTCATGAATTTAAAATAAAGAGATTACGATAATGCGCTCTGCTAACCGTTTCACTGCCTTGTGGCTTAGTTTCGCTCTTCTGATAAGTATGCAGATCAACGGCCATGCAGGCGACACTGAGCAAGCTTCTGCATGGCTCAAGGTACAAGATAAAGATCTTGAAATAGTGCCTGGTAGCGTTTTGGATTTTTCCGGACTCTTTGGTTCTAATCAGAAGAATGCAATTGCTCCGATAGGCATCGATAGTAAGGGCCATCTTGCGCTAGCAGGGGGTAAAGGAGAGCGTATACGTTTTCTGTGCGCCACGCTGGTGCATGGTGGTCCACACGGAGGATTTCCAGATCACCACACTGCCGACGAGCTTGCCGCGCAACTGCGCATGCACGGCTATAACCTGGCCAGATTTCATTTTGTTGATGAGGCCTTGATGCAAGGTCGAAAGCAGGATTTCGACTATGATCCACAGGAGCTTGATCGCTTCCACTATTTGTTGGCGGCTCTAAAGCAGCAAGGTATTTATTGGATGATAGACGCGGCGACATCAGAAAATGGCGCATACGCCACTTCAGAGACCGACTCATCTGTCGGCAAGCGCAATGTTAAATTAGGGATGTTTATTCAGCCCGCCGCACAAGAGCACTGGAAAACGATGGTGACAACGATACTGGGGAAACCAAATCCCTATACTCAGCAATCCATCTTGACAGATCCCGCACTTGCCGTAGTTACCGTGATGAACGAGAACAGTTTGGAGTTTGTGACGCGCGGCGGCTACCCGGATGAGTTGCAACAGCCGTTCAGGGAGTGGGTGAAGAAAAAGTATAAGGATAATCCCGCTATAAAAGCCGCATGGAAGGATGACAGTATAAATTCAATCGTCGATGTCAACCTCCCTGACGAGCATGAAGCCTCGCCGCGGCACAGCGATTTTATCCGGTTTTTTTATGATCTGGAACGCTCCACATTGCAATGGACGACCGAGTTTCTAAGAAAACAAAACTATAAGGGCTTGATAACAAATTATAACAATGGCGCCAGCATCTACACGCGTGCTGTCGCACAGGATCTCAAGCTGGTAACCCAGCATGCCTATTATGATCACCCGACCGCCTTTGTCGACGTGGGTAGTCAGCAATTGGAAACAAGTTCCATTGAAGATATTGCGCCCCATGCGCGGGACCTAGCATCGCATCGCTACGGGGGGCGACCCTTTCTCGTTGATGAGTATGACCACCCTTTTTGGAGCCCGTGGCGGCGGGAGGCGGGTATTCTGATTCCCGCATATGCTGCATTACAAGGATGGGACGGCATTGCACGCTACGGCAATCCTGTGGAATTGGGCTACGAAAGATCAAAGTTTGAAAGACATACTGCAATTTATCCGTTCACTATCGGTATGGATCCAGTGGCGCGCGCGGGTGAGACTCTTGCAGCCCTGCTATTTCGGCGCGGGGACGTCAAGCCAGCGCAATCCAGCGTTGCCATAGATCTGACAACACAATCGGTCTTTGGTGAAGGCTCCGGACGTTGGAGACTGATGCCCGATGACCTGAGCGCTATAGGCTTAGTCACTGGCCTGGCATTACGTTGGAATGGCGATGCGCCTGATAAGAGCTTGCAGTGGAAACCCGACTTGGCATTTCCGCTGGTTTCAGCACCTGGCCGCATGCAGAAGGTCCTCGACAAATTCGCCGAAAAAATTGGCAAGGAAGCGCCATCAGCTTGGGATGGTCGTGTTGAAGCCTTAAGAAAGGCCGGTATCCTCTCAAATCAGAATCGCACGAATCCTGCTTTGGGTACCTATCAGAGCGACACGGGAGAAATATTGCTGGAGAGTCGCGATCGACGCATGAGTGTTATCACGCCGAATACGGAGGCAGCCGTGTTTGAGAGTGGTTTCCCGGTGACCTTATCGCATTTGAAAATCGAATCCGCCAGTAGCCCGGCATTAATCTCCCTGTCTTCAGTCGACGGGCGTGGGTTGGCCGATAGCAGCAGAATGCTGCTTATCTTTGCCACGGATGCCTTAAATTCTGACATGCGTTTTTCGGATGGAAGGAAAACGCTACAAGACTTGGGCAAGCCACCGATATTGATACGTGCGGCCCAGGCAACGATTACCCTACGACATAATTCCTCGAAAGACTTACGCTTATACTCGACCGGGCTCAACGGGAGACGCATGGATGCCCTTCCTGTAGAACAGGTGAAAGATGGTCTGCGCTTCAAGCTCGACACCGGCAAACTAAGTCACGGGCCTACGACATATTTCGAGTTGGTAAGCGAGGGTAGCGAAAAAACAACGGCAGCCACTGCAAAATAATAAGCTTCGTGCGCCTGTCTGCGTGTTCTATTTTAGTTTATGCCTGAGTCGACACTACAAAGTAGTGAGCCAAGCGTACTGAAGAATGTGATGCCCGAGCAGGCTGGGTGTGTCTCGTTGCCCAGGCTATATATGCAATTGCATTACTTTCCTAAAAGACCTCTGTCAGACAGATTTTGCAGATTTTCTTTGGCCGCGCTCGACCCCTGTGCTGCCGCCTTGCGATACCATTTGGCCGCCGCTGTATAATCGCGCGGCACTCCCTCGCCCTTTTCATACATCTGCGCCAAGCTGTTCTGCGCGTCAGCGAGCCCGTGTTCGGCGGCCTTGCCATACCATTCGGCTGCACGTGCATAATCCTGAGCCACGCCAAATCCATTTTTATAAACGCTACCGAGACTATATTCCGCCTCTACGCTGCCAAGTTCTGCCGCCTTGCGATACCACTTATGCGACTCGACATCGTTCTGCATCACACTGAGTCCGTTGCCGTATTGAAAACCTAATGTATTGGCGGCATCCGCATCACCCGCCTCGGCTTGCTCTATCAGGGCAGCGGTAGCCGCTGATATGACGATTCCGCCTTGTGCATCTTTCGCCGGTTGCACAGCGCCGGCATTGATGGCGGTCAGTAAAAGGCTGGCACTCAAAATAATCTTGAGGAGGAGTTGGGGAAGGGTAGACATGGCGAGCGGTATCCTCGGGTATTATGATGGGTATATTAGTATACTTTGCACCGGCGCCAAGATGATAAACAGCTTTTCATAAATACATTGCGCACGCTCGCTGTTGCACTTGAGCTTCCTGATTACTCGCTATCCTCTAAACCCAGCTCTTGAATTTTGCGCGTCAAGGTGTTGCGTCCCCAGCCTAATAATTTCGCGGCATCCTGGCGACGTCCGCCCGAGTGTTTGAGCGCGGTCTCGATCATGATACGCTCGAAACAGGGGGTGGCTTGGCTGAGTAAATTGGTGTCCCCACCCGCAAGACGTTGATCGGCCCAGTGGCGCAATGAGACTTCCCAATCACCATTATTTTCGGCGGGTGCGGTCTGCGTGTGTAGCTCAGTGGGCAAGTCGCCCATCATAATAGTTTCGCCGATCGTCATCACGGTAAGCCAGCGGCAGGTGTTTTCCAGTTGCCGCACATTGCCCGGCCAATTTAAGCTGCTGAGGTAGGTCTCCGCATCGGCTTGCAGAAGCTTGGGTGCGACATTCAGTTCCATAGCGGCTTGCGTCATGAAATGCCGCAATAATGCAGGAATATCTTCGCGGCGTTGACGTAGCGGCGGTATGTGGATGCGGATTACGTTGAGGCGATGAAACAGGTCCTCGCGGAAGCTGCCGCTCTGCACGCGTTGCTCAAGATTTTGATGCGTGGCGGCGATGATGCGCACGTCTACTTTAATGGGATTATGTCCGCCCACGCGATAGAACTCGCCATCGGCCAGCACACGCAGCAACCGGGTCTGCAACTCAGCAGGCATGTCGCCGATTTCATCGAGAAATAAGGTCCCTCCGTCGGCCTGTTCGAAGCGTCCCAGCCGCTGGTTTTGCGCGCCGGTAAACGCACCGCGCTCATGCCCGAATAATTCGGATTCCAGCAAATCGCGCGGGATGGCGGCCATATTGAGTGCGATGAAGGCCTTGGCCGCGCGTGGGCTGTGCCGGTGCAGGGCCTGCGCGACGAGCTCCTTGCCGGTACCGGATTCGCCGTTGATGAGGACGGTAATATGGGAACGCGACAGTCGGCCGATAGCGCGAAAAACCTCCTGCATGGAAGACGCCGCACCGATGATCTCCGGTATTCTCTCGGACGGATTGGGAAATTGAGTAACATGCAATCGCCGATGGTCGAGCGCGCGGCGCACCAAGGTTACCGCCTCGTCGACATCGAACGGTTTAGGCAGATATTCAAATGCCCCGCCCTGGTAAGCGGCCACCGTGCTGTCGAGATCGGAATGCGCGGTCATGATGATGACCGGTAATTGCGGATATTGCGCATTAAGCTGGCCCAGCAAATCCAGACCGTTTAAGCCGGGCATGCGAATATCAGTAATGAGGGCATCGGGCTGGTCGTGGCCCAGACTCTTCAATATGCTCCCTGCATTGTCGAAACTGCTAACCTTCATATTGGCTTTTTGCAATGCCTTTTCGAGTACCCAGCGGATCGAGCGGTCATCGTCGATGATCCATATATGCGGCATGTCAGCCATCGTGAACTCCATTTTCGATAGGTAAGAGCAAGGTAAACGTAGTGTTGCCGGGACTACTCGCGCACTCGATAAGCCCACCGTGCTGATTGATTAATGATTGCGCAATGGACAGGCCAAGGCCGGTGCCGTCAGCCCTGCCGGTGACCATCGGATAAAAAATGTTCTCGATCAGGTCGGCAGGAATGCCGGGGCCATCGTCAACAATATCGACGCGCATCACCAACTTGTGATATTTCTGACCGATGCTGAAATGTCGCACGATACGTGTGCGCAAAATAATATTGCCGGTTTGCTCCACCGCCTGCGTGGCATTGCGCACGATATTGAGCACGGCCTGGATAAGCTGTTCTGAATCCGCATGGAATTCAGGGATGCTGGGGTCGTAATCACGCGCGAAGCGCACCCCTTTCGGAATTTCGGCGAGCACTACGCTACGCACACGCTCCAGCACTTGATGGATATTGGTATCCTGTTTTTGCGGCAACGTATTGGGGCCTAGCATGCGGCTGAGCAGATTGCGCAGGCGGTCCGCCTCTCCGATGATCACCTTGGTATATTCCTTGAGTGTCTTGTCGGACAGCTCGCGCTCCAGTAATTGTGCTGCACCGCGCAAGCCGCCCAGCGGATTGTTGATCTCATGCGCGAGTCCGCGCAATACGGCTCGATTCGCCTGGTATTGCGCGAGCAGATTTTCCTCGCGCGTAACGCGGCGGTGCCGGTCCACCTGCAAGAATTCCACTAATATTTTTTGTGTGCCCAGCGGAGTTGCCGTGCTGTCCACAGTGATCGTGTTATCCGCCAGATGTAACTGCAATTCGCGTTCGGTGAAAGGATGCTGGTTGTGCAAGGCACGCTGGAGCGCGGCCAGAAAAGCGGTCGCTTCGGGTATCAATTCAGCGGCCGTCATGCCACGCGCCTGTCGGGCGCTAATGGCAAATAACATCTCTGCTGCAGGGTTGAGATAATTGATGCGCAAGGATGAGTCGAACATCACGACTGCGGTATTGATGTTCTCGATAATGGATTGATAAATGCGCGTGACTGACATTAACCTTAGCTGTTAGCAAGAACCAAACCAGAACCGTTCGCCGGTTTTGAGAGGTTTTGGTTGCCGGGAAAATTAGTTAGGAATCAAGGGCATAATGCAAAAGCATGGCTCCCAGCCGTTACTAAAACTTCCGGTAAGAATAAACCGGGTAGGAGTGAGATGCACTAATTTGGTGCTCAGGGCACGGGGGATGAAGGGGAGGTTAACCCTTGCGGCGCGCGCGGTGCCTGGAGTGCGTCGGGCGCGGGCGAGTCGGGGGCGAGTAGCGGATTATCCTTGAGCGGTATCGTCGAGATTCGTTTCAGGTGGATGGTAACTGAATCGGTGGTGGCAAGTGATGCCCCGTTGGCGTCGTTGACCTGGGCCTGGAGGGTGTGAGTGCCGCGGTTGATGTTACCTAGCTGAATCTGCGTTGCAGTCAAGCCTTCCATAGTAGGTTTGCCATCCACAATTAGCGTTATTTTATGGCCCGCTTCTATCTGCAGCGCCGGTTCGATGGCCAGATTGATGGTCACGGCGCCGCTATTCTCGCGCAAGGTGCTGTCATTCTCCGGGGTGACGATAGTGAATACGGTATATCCGGTAAAAGGCGGCTTTTCTGCCGCTGGATCCGGTGCAGCAGGCACACCAGGTTGCGGTGTACCTAAGCCAGGAATTAGGGCAGGTACCTTAGCTGGGGGAGGCGGCGGTGGCGGTGGCACGGGCGGTAGATCAACCTCCTCGGCGCCTACCTGGGGCTGATCGGAATAACTGACACTGCCGTCTGGTGATGTAGATTTATAGACAGCACCGATTGCGGTTATCGGCACAACCGTCGACACGACAAACGCCAGCAATATCCCGACCCGCCAGAGATAGAAGTTTTTCATGGCCTTAGCATAGAGTAAGCAAGCCTGATTAGCCAACTATCGGATGGCGGCGGGGTTCGCGCCTGAAGTTTACGCATTATCATGGAAAGATTTCACCAGAGACGGCTTTGAATGACCTGGTTAAGTGCAGAGTTTTGCGCCGGAAACAACGCCCCCAGTAGGGGGGCGTGTTAATGGCTGAACTGAGTTACAGACTGTAATACATATCGTACTCGACCGGGTGTGTGGTCATGCGCAGGCGCGTGACTTCCTGCATCTTGAGGTCGATGTAGGCATCGATCACGTCGTTGGTGAATACCCCGCCCGTAGTAAGGAACTTGCGATCCTGATCCAGCGCGTCGAGCGCCATGTCCAGCGAGTGGCAGACCTTCGGTATGGCCTTCTCTTCCTCGGGCGGCAGATCGTAGAGGTCTTTATCCATGGAATCGCCGGGGTGTATTTTCTTCTGGATACCGTCCAGGCCGGCCATTACCATGGCACTGAATGCGAGGTACGGATTGGCTGAAGGATCCGGGAAGCGCACCTCAATGCGCCGCCCCTTGGGGTTTGCGACATACGGAATGCGAATGCTTGCCGAGCGATTGCGTGCCGAGTAAGCCAGCATTACCGGCGCTTCGAAGCCGGGCACCAAGCGCTTGTAGCTATTGGTGCCAGGATTGCAGAAGGCATTCAATGCAGGTGCATGTTTGATGATGCCGCCGATGTAATAGAGAGCCAGTTCGGACAGACCGCCGTATTTATTGCCGGTGAACAGATTCTTGCCCCCTTTGGCCAGGGATTGATGGCAATGCATGCCCGAACCGTTGTCACCGACTAATGGCTTGGGCATGAAGGTCGCGGTCTTGCCGTAGGCGTGGGCAACATTCATCACGACGTATTTCAGGATTTGAATTTCATCGGCCTTGAGCGTCAAGGTATTGAAGCGCGTGGCGATTTCGTTCTGGTTGGCCGTCGCGACTTCGTGATGGTGGGCTTCCACCACCAGGCCCATCTCTTCCAAGGCCAGACACATGGCGGAGCGAATATCCTGCGAGGAGTCAACGGGTGGCACCGGGAAGTAGCCGCCCTTGATACCCGGACGGTGGCCGATGTTACCGCCCTCAAAAACCTTCTGGGAATTCCACGCTGCTTCTTCAGAGTCTACCTTCACGAACGAGCCGCTCATATCCGAGCCCCAGCGTACATCGTCGAAAATAAAGAACTCAGGCTCCGGGCCGATATAAGCGGTGTCGGCAATGCCGGTGGACTTCATGTAGGCCTCACAGCGCTGGGCCAGCGAGCGTGGGTCGCGCTCATATCCTTTCATGGTGGTAGGTTCGACGATATTGCAGCGTAGCAGCAGCGTAGCCTCTTCGATGAACGGATCCATAACGGCAGTGTTGGCATCCGGCATCAAGACCATGTCCGATTCATTGATGTGTTTCCAGCCCGCGATCGAAGAGCCGTCAAACATCTTGCCTTCTTTGAACAGGCTCGCATCGACGGTGTGCGCTGGGCAGGAAACATGCTGTTCCTTGCCCTTGGTATCGGTGAAGCGGAAATCGACAAACTTGACGTTGTTGTCTTTGATCATCTTTAACACTTTTGCGGACATGGAACTCTCCAGAGGTAAATAACGGTATTGGCTTTAAAAGGGCGGGCGCGTCAAAGAGCAAAATTTAGCATGAAACATGCCATTTATAAATCCTTAGTTTGCTTAAGCTTTTTTGGCAGGAGAAAAAGAGGCGCGCACACGAGCGGTGCAGGGGCCCGCGAAGCGAACTAATTTGGTGCAACGGACGGCGTGACTAGCCGCCGGGTAGTTCATTAATGTAGGGGCTTATCTTGTTCGTTCACTGCTACCGGCTGCGCATTGGTGATCCGGCGTAGTGCTTCAGAGGCCTGGCGGCTACCGGTATCGTTCCATAATTCATAGGCAGGCAGCGGGGCTAGGCAAGGGAGCGGGCTACCCATCCGGCGTATTGCATGCAGTACATCCATCAAGGCCACGAAGTCTTGCGATAAATGCGCATAGAGATCCGTATAGCTGTTAGCCAGTCCCATCGAAAGCTGCCGATAGGCACTGCGACCCACGTTGACGAAATAGCTAACCCTAACGTGGCGGCGCTCGGCTTGTTGCGGAAACAGGCCAGAATATAAAAGACATTGGTCGCCCACATCTCTCAGCCTGCCTTGCTTGACTTGCCCGCTGGCAAGCATGCCACTAAGATAATCCAAGGCGATTATATTGCTCGCCATCTCAGGTTTGCGGCTAAAGCGCATTAGCAAAAACACCAGGTAACTTTCCAACTCTTCAACCAAGGGGCACGAAGCGGCGGACTCGGCTTCCGCCACCAGTGCTTGCCACTGTGCGGTGGCCGTGGAATGCGTCACGAAAGTCGCCATATGATCTCCTAATGCTGGGTTAAAGCCAGCCGGTTAGTGGACTAATTAGGGTCATGCATGGTTTAGACCACACGCCATTTAATAGTATCCTCGGGGGCTGATTTTTTACCCTTAGCCTGAAACATCGGCGCCTGTAGCGTCGCACTTTTCGGCGCGCCTCTGTGCGTAGCACGGTCAGGCAGGCTATACTTTGCACTTTGCGAAATTCACAGGCTGCATTTTGACGCTCACTCCTTCCCATCAAATTCCCTCAGTGACAGAACGCGGCAAAGCTTCGACCTTTCAAGGCCTGATCCTTGCTCTTCAGGAGTATTGGGCCGCGCAAGGCTGCGTGCTCCTGCAGCCCTACGATGTGGAGGTTGGTGCGGGCACGTTCCATCCCGCGACGTTTCTGCGCGCCATAGGCCCGGAGCCGTGGAAGGCTGCGTATGTTCAGCCCTCGCGCCGCCCGAAAGACGGCCGTTACGGCGAAAACCCTAACCGCTTGCAGCACTATTATCAGTATCAGGTGGTGCTCAAGCCGTCACCCGCTAACATTCAGGATTTATACCTGGATTCACTGCGCGCCTTGGGCGTCGATATGAGTGTGCACGACGTGCGCTTCGTGGAAGACGACTGGGAATCGCCCACGCTGGGCGCCTGGGGCCTGGGCTGGGAGGTGTGGCTGGACGGTATGGAGGTCACGCAATTTACCTATTTCCAGGAAGTCGGCGGCTTGAAGTGCGCGCCGGTGCTGGGTGAAATCACCTACGGCCTGGAGCGGCTCGCCATGTACTTGCAGGGTGTAGAGAGCGTATACGATCTGGTATGGACGCCGGGTGTCAACTACGGCGATGTGTATCACCAGAACGAAGCCGAGCAATCCAAATATAATTTCGAGCACAGCAACGTGGAATGGCTGTTCAAATTATTCGGTGAGTTTGAATCCGAGGCCAAGCGCCTGATGGAACATAAACTCACGCTGCCCGCATTCGAAATGGTGATGAAGTGTTCGCACACGTTTAACCTGCTCGATGCGCGCGGTGCGATTTCCGTCACCGAGCGCGCCGCGTATATCGGCCGCGTGCGCAACCTGAGCCGTGCGGTGGCACAGAGTTACTACGAAGCCCGAGAAGCGCTGGGCTTCCCCATGCTGCCCTCACCCTAGCCCTCTCCCCGAGGGAGAGGGAATATTCTTCCTTCTCCCTCGGGGAGAGGGCTGGGTGAGGGTGATCTGCACGAAGGTCTAAGAAGATTAATTATGCAAGACAGTTTACTCATTGAACTTCTCACCGAAGAGCTGCCGCCGAAATCGCTGCTCAAACTTTCCCAGGCCTTTTGCCGGGGAATATTTGACGGCCTGAAAGAGCGGGGCTTCATCGCGGACGATGCGGATTACTCCGGGTCAGTCACTGAATTTGCCACGCCACGCCGTCTGGCCGTGTTGATTAAAGACGTGGTTAGCATGCAACCCGAGCGTACCGTCGAACGCAAGGGTCCGGCGGTAAATACCGCGTTTGATAAAGATGGCAAGCCCACGCCGGCATTATCCGGCTTCGCCAAGTCCTGCAACATCGAAATCGAAAAACTCGAAAAACAAAGCGACAAAAAAGGCGAATACTTTGTATTCCGCGCCAAGCAGCCCGGCGAGGCTCTGGCGCAACATTTATCCGATATTGTTCAAGCCGCAATTAAAAAATTGCCGGTAGCCAAGCTCATGCGCTGGGGTGAGAGTGAAGTGCAGTTCGTGCGTCCTGTGCATGGTTTGATCATGCTGCATGGCGCCAACATTGTGCCTGGCGAGGTGCTGAGGCTGCAAAGCCGCAACACTACGTCAGGTCACCGCTTTCTTTCCGGCGGCGATATTGTCATCGCAAAGGCGGACGATTATAAGCGAGAGCTGGAGGCGCAGGGTAAAGTTATCGCCTCATTTGACGAGCGCCGTACCAAGGTAGACGAGCAACTCAAGGCTTACACGCAGGCACTTAATGCGCGCGTCAATCCCACGGAAGGACTGCTGGACGAAGTCACCGCGTTGGTGGAATGGCCGGTGGTGTATGTGGGTGAGTTCGATGCAGAATATCTCGCGGTACCGCAGGAATGCCTGATCCTCACTATGCAGAAGAACCAGAAATATTTTCCGCTGCTGGATACCAGTGGTAAGTTGCTCAACAAGTTTTTGATCGTCTCCAATATGCAGGTGGATGATCCTAAACACATCATCGGTGGCAACCAGCGGGTGGTGCGCCCACGCTTGGCCGATGCGCGTTTTTTCTACAATCAGGATCGCAGGCAGACTCTGGAATCGTGCGTCGCCAAGCTGGGCAGCGTGGTGTATCACAACAAGCTCGGCACGCAGTTACAGCGTGTAGAACGTATTCAGAAACTGGCCGTCGCCCTCGCCGAGAGACTCAAGGAAATAAAATTCGCGGCGGATGTCAAACAAGTCGAGCGCGCGGCGTATTTGTGCAAGGCCGATTTATTAACGGACATGGTCGGCGAATTTCCGGAATTGCAGGGGATTATGGGTTATTACTACGCCCTGCATGATGGCGAAGATACACAGGTGGCTGAGGCGATCAGAGAGCATTACGAGCGCGTACCGAGCGGCCCGGTCGGTATTTGCGTAGGGCTGGCCGATAAACTCGATACCTTGGTGGGCATCTATGGTATCGGCCTCATCCCCACCGGCGACAAAGACCCCTTCGGCCTGCGCCGCGCGGCGTTAAGCATATTGCGCACGCTGA
>JBDSMM010000034.1:0-5697 GCA_039915825.1 Gammaproteobacteria bacterium
TCAAAGACTATCAAGTCACCTCTGAAATCATGGCCCGCGCCAAGTCCAACGCATTATTCATGCACTGCCTCCCCGCGCATCGCGGCGAGGAAGTAAGTGCAGATGTTATTGACGGGCCGCAAAGTGTAGTTTGGGATGAGGCGGAAAATCGTTTGCATGCGCAGAAGGCGCTGCTGGAGTTTTTGCTTGGCCAGGATTTACCGGTAACGTAACTCCCGACTGCCTTGTGGAGCCGCGCCAACCATGTCGAGTTTGAATCTTACCTACGCTGGACTTCAACCTGACGCTAAAACATTCATTTATCGGAGCCGTCATTTTTTTGAGCCTGGTCATCGGGGTTAGCGGGGAAGCACAAGCGGCCGAGAACTTACAGAAGACGATCAAGCATCTGCTTGCTGTCGTCGCCAATTCGAATCATACCTTCATCCGTAATGGCGAGGCGCATACGGGCAAGGAGGCTGCGCAGCATATGCAGGCTAAGTACAAGCATTTCAAGCACAAAATAAAAACGCCGGAGGATTTTATTCGCCTGGCCGCCAGTAAGAGCATTATGTCGGGGCGGCCTTACCTGGTGAAGATCGGCAGCAAGGAGATTCGCGCCGATAGGTGGCTCCTCAGTGTTCTCGAGGAATATCGCGAGTCGGTGAAAAGTCAGGAAGATGCGAGCCCATAGTTATGTAGCTACTGATAGCCATTACTGAAGTCTAAGCGGAACATAACGGGCCGCCTGGCTGTCTTAGCTGTAACGGATGTCAAACCGCAACATGCAGGGAAGCAATGCGGGGTGGATGCATCTGAAACCAGCACTCACGAAAAAACGCGGTTTCGATAATAGAGCCAAAACCTCATGCCGCCAACACCACAAGCCACACCACACAAACTAACGGCGAAAGCTAACGACACCGGCCCGGGCAAGATGAAATTCTGGGCCACGTTGTGGCTCGTTGTTGCCGCGCTACTGTTTGTCGCAACTACGCTGCTTATTGAACTCCACCCCGTATTCCACTATATCCGTGCCTTCGCGGAGGGCGCGCTGGTTGGCGGGCTCGCCGATTGGTTTGCAGTTACGGCACTGTTCGCGCACCCGCTAGGCCTGCCTATTCCGCATACGGCAATTATTCCGCGCCGGAAAAATGAAATCGGTTTGCGCCTGGGTAGTTTTATTCAAACACACTTCCTGAGCGCTAGTGTTGTTAAAGCGAAACTGAGCGATATGAAGATTACCGAGCGCCTGCTGGATTGGCTGGCGAGTGACAAGGGTAGCAGGACGGCGGTTCAGCAGTCGGCATCGCTCATTGAATGGATGCTGCGTTCATTGGAAGATGAAAAAATAAAGCAGTTCATCAGCACGCATATTCTAGACAGGCTACGCCACATCGAAATAGCACCAATACTGGGCGACCTTCTGCATATCCTGACAGCAAATGGAAAGCACAGTGAGCTGTTCGATAAAGGGGTTGCTACTGCATCTGACTTGTTCGAGGAATACAAGCCGCAATTGATGGATAAAATCGAACAGGAACTGCCTTGGTGGGCGCGCATTCTGCGTGGTGTTGCGTTCCGTAAGGTCGTGAAAAATATCGGCCAGATGTTGTATGAGATGCAGACCGATCCTGCTCATGAGTCCCGCCAAAAGTTCGATGCCCTGGTGAATAAACTGATAGACGATCTGCACAACTCGCCCGAACTTCGGCAAAAATGTGAAGAGATCAAGGTGAACCTTTTGCAAGATCCCGCCCTGCAAAATTATCTCAGGGGCCTATGGCAGGAAATAAAGCCCATGTTGTTAGCACACTGTGCTGATCCGAATTCGGCGGTGCGTCAGGCCAGCGTCGAATGGATTCAGGCCACAACGCAGGCGCTACGGAAGGAAACGGATATCATGCTCAGAATCGAGCGTACGTTTCAGATTCTGGTATCGCGCTCGGTGCAGAAATACCGACACGAAATGGCGCAGCTAATTACGCAAGAGGTCGAACGCTGGGATGCCAATACGACATCGCACCTTATCGAAACCCAGATAGGCAGTGACCTGCAATGGATACGCATCAACGGCACGCTGGTGGGAGGGTTGGCGGGCCTGCTTATTTACACGATCAGCCTGGGTCTCGCAACATTCAATGTGGGTGTACCGTAACGTGAAACACCGGCTTTTTGGCATTCTAATGGCCTTCGGCGGCCTCTTTATTCAGTCGGCACCGGCCATGAGTTTGCACGCAACGCAGGCACCCTCATTATTCAATACTGCGGCCATGCCTTACGCGGCATTCGATGCGCTGCCGGCCGACTTGCTCAAGGTAGGCGGCGGCAATATTGAAGTCGCCTTTGCGCCCGGCGAGCTTGATCTGTCGCAGGCCAGGATCATCGCCTGGATATCCGCGTCCGCGCATGCGGTAGCAGCCTATTACGGCCGCTTTCCGGCCAAATACACGCGCGTGCTGATCGTGCCGGGTGTAGATCGGGGCGTACACGCCGGCACCTCATACGGCTATCGCGGTGCGGCCATCAAGGTCAATGTCGGCCGCGCTACCCAGGAGACCGATCTCAATAATGACTGGATCATGACGCACGAGATGGTGCACCTGACCTTCCCCTCCGTCGCCGATAAACACAACTGGATTCAGGAAGGCATCGCCACCTATGTCGAGCCGATTGCACGAGCCCAGGCCGGACAATTGAGTGCAGAACAGGTGTGGGGCGATCTGGTCGATAAGCTACCCCAAGGTCTGCCTGCAAAAGGCGATCGCGGGCTCGATCACACGCCCACCTGGGGACGCACTTATTGGGGCGGCGCGCTGTTTTGCCTGCTCGCCGATATCGATATTCGTCAGCGCACCGCTAACCGCTATGGATTGCAGGATGCCCTACGCGCTATCACGGCGCGTGGAAATATCGAGGTGAGATCATCGCTGCCGCATACGTTCCGCATCGGCGATCAGGCGACCGGCGTGCCCGCTCTCATTGAGCTCTACGAACGCATGAAGGCCACGCCCGTGGATGCGAACCTTGCCGAGCTGTGGCGACTCTTGGGTGTAAAGGTACGCGGCAATGTCGTATTATTCGACGACGCGGCGCCGCTCGCCGCAATTCGGCACGCCATCACCCGGCCCGCCGCCGCGAGCTAGACGATTGCTTCTTGACATCCTTCTCTATTGCTCAGGGTGACGGCAAAAATTTAAAACTGAGCCGCTGCCCCAAGTGCGTATAGATTTTAGGTAACCTGTACTGGTGGCAAAATAACCCAAGGAATCTATGATTTATTCGTCATTCCAGACACGTAGGTCGGATTAGGCCCTTCGACTTCGCTCAGGATAAACTCCACGGATCCGACGACACTTATGGACAAGGTAAAAATGAAGATAATCGCCAGCCTGGAGAAACTGAGCCGACCCTTTTGGGCGATAGTAGGATTCGCCCTCATCGGGGTGGTGGGCCTCATTGATTTTCTGACAGGCTATGAGATTGCCTCCTCGCTGTTTTATTTGATCCCCATCGCTTTGATTACCTGGTTCGGGGGAACGCGGCTTGGGGTTGCGGCCTCTATTGCCAGCGCCCTTGCATGGTATATCGCAGATATCGCAGCAGGAAATCCAGCATCTCCCTTCGTTCATTACTGGAACACCGGCATAAGACTTGGTTTCTTCGTTATTGTACTGGTGCTTTTAGCGGCCTTGAAAAGGGCCCTGAGGCGCGCAGAGGAGCTGTCCCGCATCGATTATTTGACCGGTGCTGTCAATAGGCGTTTCTTTTTAGATTTGGCGCAAAGGGAGATCGACCGTTCGCGGCGATATAAACACCGTTTTACCGTCGCCTATATTGATCTGGATAACTTCAAGACGGTTAATGACCAATTCGGTCATAACACAGGTGATGAAGTGCTTCGCATAGTGGCCAGCACGGCGAAAACACAGTTGCGGACCACGGATAGCGTTGCTCGATTAGGCGGTGACGAGTTTGCCCTGCTGTTGCCGGAAACCGGACAGGAAGGCGCGCGAATAGTCATCTCTAAAATTCAACGTAGCCTTCTGAGTGAAATGCAAAAGAAAGGTTGGCCCGTGACATTTTCCATCGGTTTACTGACGTGTATTGAGATGCCGAATACATCTGATGAGTTGATTAATATGGCCGATGTTTTGATGTATTCTGTAAAGAATAACGGCAAAAATGCAATCAGTGACCTCGTGTATGCGGGCTGAGCGGTCGGTGATCTTGGTAAACAAAATCGCCGCGTTTATTTCACTATTGATTTTGCTAGCGGTCTTGCCTGGATGCAGCAAAGCGCCGCCGCAGGCAAGCGACATCGGCGGTATGTGGGAGATTGAGGAAAGCAGTACGAGCGGTACACTGACCTTGCGTCCCGATGCCACGTTTACCGCCGACACCGATGCGGGGAAGCTTTCGGGAACCTGGAAGATTGAAGGCGATCGCCTCGTCGGTACGGTCCGCCGGTCGACGGTTCCGGGCATTTCCGAAGGCTACTCATGGGCTAGTGTAATCTCAGATTGGTCGAAGAATAAGCTGGATCTGACTAACAGATCCGGTGAAACAGAGCACTACCATCGAGTCAGATAATTCCATCTTAAGAAAGCGCGAGAATTATCGGCAGGCGTTCGATGGTTTTGATCCGGTAATAGTTGCCGGGTATGGGCCGGACAATAGCCGAGCTATTAAGTAATTCAGGCATCGTGCGCAACCGCATCAAGATTCAAGCCGCTGTTTCTAACGCGCAAGTATTTCTTGGTATCCAACAGGAATTCGGCTGCTTCGATCGCTATATCTGGCAGTTCGTGAAAGGAGTTCCCGTGCAAAATCATTGGGCCGCGCCCCAGGATGTCCCCGCCACAACGACAGAATCCGATTTAATGAGCCTGGACTTGAAACGCAGGAGATCCAAGTTCGTCGGTTCGACCATTTGTTATGCCTTGATACAAGCGGTCGGCATGGTAAACGATCGCACGATACAATATTTTCGCCACCACGAATTAAGAAAATAATACACTTGAAGGAATTCGGAGAATAATATGGACCACACCCCTTTTGTCGTCCGCCCGGGCGAGAAGATTCAGCTGAAAGAGTACGATCCGGGTTTCACGGGCGAGATGAAAGACAAGCAGGCAGCGTCACCCAAATTACGGGCGGACGTGAAGCGACTCGCAAAATATCAGGAAATTCTCTACGCGCAGAATACTTTTGCGCTACTCGTTATATTTCAGGCGATGGATACCGCAGGTAAGGATGGCACCATCCGGCACGTGATGTCAGGTGTAAATCCGCAAGGCTGCCAGGTGTTTTCATTCAAGGCGCCGTCAACCGAGGAACTGGATCACGATTATCTTTGGCGCTGCAATCGCGCGCTGCCGGAGCGTGGGCGCATTGGTATTTTTAACCGCTCCTATTACGAAGAAGTACTGATCGTGCGCGTCCATCCGCAAATACTGGAACTTCAGAACCTTCCCCCTGGGGCCAATGGAAACGACATTTGGGAGAGGCGCTATGAGGAGATTAATAATTTCGAGAAACACCTGGTGCGCAACGGCACCGTCATTTTGAAATTTTTTCTCAATGTTTCCAAGGAAGAGCAGAAGCGCCGCCTATTGGCACGCGTCGATACGCCGGAAAAACAATGGAAGGTGTCGCTGCGCGATGTTGAAGAGCGCGCGTATTGGAATGATTACATGCAGGCCTATGAAAACATGC
>JBDSMM010000009.1:0-6475 GCA_039915825.1 Gammaproteobacteria bacterium
GTCAGCGCATGCATCAGTCGAGACAGCAGGCGTTTTGGGATTAGATACTGCGGCAGGGTGTTGCGATAATCTGCAAACGAGGCGGGCAATAACTTGCGGAGGAATGATGGATTGCGGTGCATGGAAGAACCTGAAATACAAATGAGGACACGCTTTTAATTACGGGATTTTTCTGCATGTTTGGGTCGAAACACGGCGAGCACATCCGCGTGCGTTTCAAGATAAGGTCCTTCAATAAGATCGATACAGTAGGGCACCGCCGGAAATACCGCTTGCAGGCAATCGGCAATGGCCGAAGGTTTTCCCGGCAGGTTAATGATAAGCGATTTCCCACGGATGCCGGCAATCTGGCGTGACAGGATGGCGGTCGGTACCAACTTCAACGATGCCGCACGCATCTGCTCACCAAATCCGTCCAGAATTTTATCACACACTGCGGCAGTCGCCTCGGGTGTGATATCGCGTGGCGCGGGTCCGGTGCCGCCCGTAGTCACCACGAGGCAGCAGCCGTGGTCATCGCACAATTCCTTTAACGTGGTCTCGATCCGGGGTTGTTCGTCGGGGATCAGGCGGCACACGGCCTCCCAGGGGGTAGCCAGTATTTTTTCGAGTTCGGCGCGGATTGCCGGCCCGCCCAGGTCTTGATAAATACCAGAGCTCGCGCGATCTGACACGGTGACAATACCGATGCGTACCGGGGCAGATTTCATATTTAATCACCCGTATGATTCAGTATAGCCTCGCTTTGCAGCAGGCCGGCGCTTATCAGCCGGTCGATGTCTTCCGGCCGGTCTACATCCCAGCGCAGTGGCAGTTCATGCCAGCGCCACTGTAATTGCTGAAACCGTGCGCGGGTAATATCGAGCACATCCGTTCTGCCCCAGGCCATATTGTCAAACAGGCCAGGGTCGACGCGTCTCAACCCTATTAATGCGTAGCCGCCGTCTTCTGTAGGCCCCAGCACGGCATCATGCCCTTGGTCCAGCGCCGTCAAGGCGTCTCGGAGATCCTGCTGCGTCAGGGCGGGACAGTCACTACCGATAATCAATGCGTAGGAACTGGTTTCCAGTGTCTTTCGGAAGCCATAAGCCATGCGCTCGCCCAAATCTTCGCCGCGTTGCAGGCGTAGCATCACCCCAAAATTGGCCCGGCAGGCTTCGAAAAAACGGTGCTGCATCACGGGCAGACACCAGAGCCGCACCGGGCACAAGTCCGCATTGACGGCATTGGCAATGCAGTGCCCTACCAGGTGCTCGTGCAAGGCCGCGGCGCCGACTTTGCCCAGGCGCGGGATAAGACGGGTTTTGGCAACACCGGGTATCGGCGCCTTGGCAAATATCATGATTTGTGCGTGAGGGAATTGCATGGCGGGTCAAGATTATAATAGCCAGGCAGTCCCACCGGAAGTGATGAGAGGAATTAAAATTGGATTGTGAGCGATTTTTAGGTGGTGTGTCAGGGAATAACAGTAAAAACCAGAATTGGCGGGGCATTCAGCTATTGAGTCGCTCACGATTTATAATACTTATCGGCGAGTCGTTGCGGATCGGCACCCAGTGCGTAGGCCAGGCGCAGACGCCACATGAGCAGGATAGTGCGCAGGATGCCATTCCGTTCCCAGCGTCGGCTGGAAGTGGTTACCCGTTCATGCAGGCAGAGTGGCATGCCCATTCTTTTAAGTTTGCGGCTCAAGGCAATGTCTTCCATTAACGGTAGCACGGGGAAACCGCCCACATTCTCAAACCAATCGCGTCGTACGAACAGGGCCTGATCGCCGGTGGCGATGCCCGACCAGCGTGAGCGCCAATTCATCATGCGCTCCACCAGGCGCAGCAGCGGATGCCTCCCGGATAAACGCACATCAAAACGTCCCCAGCCACGCCCTGTTTTTGCCAAGCCTTCCGCAACAAGCTGATGCGCATGTTCAGGGAGCCGGGTATCGGCGTGCAGAAATAACAGGATGTTGCCGTTGGCACGCCCCGCCCCGGCATTCATTTGCTGGGCACGCCCCCGGCCGGTGTGGATTAGCAGATCCACCAACGGTTGTGCAAGCGCCACGGTAGGGTCACGGCTACCGCCATCGGCCACGATAATCTCGACAGACTTATCTCGCAGGTGCTGCAAGGCCGATAATGTAGTTGCAATGTCTTCGGCCTCGTTCCAGGAAGGTATGATAATAGAAATTTGTGCAGGGAATGTTGAGGACATTAATGAGATGGTACTGAAGGTAATAATGGACAGCAAGTCTGAAACAGAGCGGTGTTTTGACGATGCAAAGCGACGGGTCAGGATGCTACAATAAGCTTATAGGCGTCTTCAGGTTATGCCGGGAAATGTAACAGGACGCCGCGCCAGGGAGGGCGAAGTAGTTATTTACCAAGGGGACGTAGCTCAGCTGGGAGAGCGTCGCGTTCGCAATGCGAAGGTCGGGAGTTCGATCCTCCTCGTCTCCACCACTTTATAGTGAATAATAAAAAACCTGACTCGTCAGGTGAAATCACAGCCCGAATGTCGGGTAATACACCTGTAACCGTATCTATTTGACCACGCTGGTCTGTAATACTTCGCTAAACAATCCATGCTCCGGTAGTTGCCTCGCAAATTCATAAAACAGTTTTGGCGGGGCAATGCCATACCCCTGCGCAAAATCAACGCCCAGTTTTTTCAGTAAGGCCAGTGTTTCGTCATTCTCGACTGACTCGGCAATGGTCTGTATTTTCATGATGTGGCCTACATTATTAATCGCTTCGACCATCGCGTGATCGATAGGGTCGTGCACAATGTCTTTAACGAAGCTTCCGTCAATCTTGAGAAAATCTACCGGCAGGTGTTTAAGATAGGCAAACGAGGAAAGGCCGCTGCCGAAATCATCAAGCGAAAACCGGCAGCCCAACGCCTTGAGTTCTTCCATGAAGTGAATCGCCTTAGCCAGGTTGGTAATCGCAGCGGTTTCGGTGATTTCAAAACAGATAACGTGATGCGGAACTGCTGTCTGTACGAATTGCTCGCGAACAAATTCCAGGAAATTTTCATCGCCGATTGATGCGCCGGAAAGATTGATGATCCAGGTATGCATGGGCGCGACAGATTTTCGTTCACTGTTTCCCGATGCGATTAAATCTGGCGAATTGTATAATTGCGTTGAGCGCAGCCGCGTATAGTGAGTAAATGCGGTACGGATTACCCAGCGATCAATGCTGGGCATCAGGTTATAACGTTCCGCAGCGGGAATGAAGGCCATGGGCAGTATTAGAATGCCCTCCTCGTCAATCATGCGCAGTAATAATTCCTGCCGGATGATGGTCTCTTTCTGGCCTTTGATGGGGAGAATATCCTGCGAGTAGAGACAGAAGCGATTTTCTTCGAGGGCCTTGTGGATGCGGGCGACCCACTGCATTTCGCTGTGTCGTAGCGCGTGGTCGCTGTCATCGGGAGCGTAGGTGTGGATCCGATTACGGCCTTTGTCTTTGGCCACGTAGCAGGCCGCATCGGCGGCGCTCAGGATTTCGGTAAGAGCCAGGTTGTCATCACTAAAACTCACCAACCCGATACTGGCGCTTATCGCGAAGGACTTATCTTGCCAGGTAAAATAAAAATCACTCACAATCTGGCGCAATTTTTCGGCAATACGTGCTGCCGATTCGGGCGGGCAGTGCTCCAATAAAACACCGAATTCATCCCCACCCAAGCGCGCCAGTGAATCTCTGGGGCGTACGCACGTCTGCAACAGGCTGGTGATGCGGCGCAACAATTCATCGCCGGCGATATGGCCGCAGGTATCGTTGACTATTTTGAACTGGTCGAGATCAATGTAAAGCAGTGCATGCTGCTTACCAATGTTGGGTGGGCTATTTTGTTTGCTGGTGCTGAGCAGTGCACGCTCGAGTCGGAGTTCGAACTCGCGCCGGTTAATAAGGCCGGTGAGTGCGTCGTGACTGGCTTGATGCGACAATTGTGCCGCCATTTTGCGCGAATGACTGACGTCATGAAATACCAGAACCACGCCGACAATCTTGCCCTCGCGGTTGCGTATCGGCGAGGCGGTATCTTCAACCGCGAACTCAATACCATCGCGACGTATCAGTACCATATGGCTGCCCCGGCTACCAATCTGCCCGGTTTCCAGGGCCTGTTGCACCGGATCATTTCCCGGTTTGCGTGTGGCCTCATCGATGATCTTAAATACCTTGGATAAGGGCAAGCCGCGCGCTTCAACTGTGCTCCAGCCCGTCAATGATTCGGCTACCGGGTTCAGGTATTCGACGCTGCCGGAAATGTCTGCGGTAATCACGGCATCGCCGATGGATTCGAGCGTAACCTGGGCGCGCTCCTTTTCCGCGAACAAGGCCGCTTCAGTCAGATTGCGTTCGATGACGTCGCGCGCCAGTGCGTCAGAGGTAGATTTGAGCCTGAGTAATATGTATCCGATGTAGGCCAGCAACAGGACTGAAACCAGGTAAAGATAGAAGCGATAGGTATTGGTACGCTGCAGGCTTAGTTGAGAATAATTTTGGTGAGCCTGAAACAGGTTGTCGGCAGCTTGTCCGCTGGGCATAAGAGTAATTCCGTTCAGCAAGGTATCTACTGCCTTTTTCTGTAAAAGGATGGTCCGCGCATGGAGGGCCAGGGTGTCCAGGTTGCTGTAGGCGGAGGGGGGTAGTGTGCTGCGCTGGTTGCTTATGCTGTCCAGGTCCGCGTTCACTTTCTGTTCGCGTTCTTCACTGGGTTTGAGGTTGTAGATATGCACATCGGCTAACAGTTTGGTGAGCCGTGCGGACATAACGGCGTTACCCCCAGAGGCTTGAGCAATGTTCACCAGTTCATCGGTTACGATGGTGATATATCTCAGGGAATTATTAAGTACGGCATTCTGCGATTTGAAGCGCTCCACTAAACTCTCTTTTTCATCAAGCATGCGGATCAGATCATCTATAGAATGGTCGATCGTGGTTTGTCCGCGCTGATATATGGCGAATGGGCCTTCGACAAAACTGTTAAGCAGAACCTGCAGCTGTGCCAGATTCTGAACCAGGGGATCATAGTTGCTCAGCAACAGCGCACGCGCCTTGATGACATTCTGGTTCAGCGTGGCATCAAGTTGTTTAAACTGGCTCAGGTTAGCAACAATCTGATTGTTGCGGACATGGTCGAACGATTGTGCCTTGATATTTAAAACCGATAAAACAGCAATGGCGGCTAACACCAGCAGAACCCGTGCCTGCTGCTTAACTATAATTTTCGATAGCGTATTAATCATGATCAACGGGCCTACCGTTAAACTCACCTGTGAGGGTTTTTAAAAAACCAATGATGGAAAGCAGGTCTTGATCGGATAGAGGCCGTCCCGATTGGTATTTCGCCATCATGCCGACTGCATCCCTCAAAGTCTTTGCCGTGCCATCATGGCGACAACCACCAGGGCATGACAATTAGCAGGCCCACGACCGCCACTGTCAACAGGGTGAAAACGCGTGGTCTTTTCACATAGTCGCTCATATCGGGTATGAGCCCTTTCTATTTATTTTAAGAGTTTGAATAGTGTTTTACGCGGGCTGTTTACTAACAAGTTTCGCGGTTAGTCCTGTTGCTTATTCTTAAATTTATAAGATTACTATAAATTAATATGGGTAAAATACTGCCAAATCACAGGCGGCGCAATCACTATACCGCATGCAAACACCCAAATCTAAACATTCTCAGGGCAATGAACAACGATTATTAACAGCCTGAGAACCTGATCGTCGTCATGAGTCATGAGATAATTAGGAGGATAGAAGAACTTATGTGCTCATGCTTCACTATTATTTCGCTGCCAAAAACTGTATTGTTCTTAGGCCGTAGGGAGGCAATTCTTTAATAGAGGCTGGCTTTTCTTGAAGTAGATGGAAGGCACGGCAAAGAGTGCTGGAATATCATAAAATATAAAGTACTTCTCATTGGAGAGTAATGCTAAAAAAGTGATTTAATGCCCGCATTATCTCTTTATCCGGAATGCAACGAGATTCGATCCATAGTTACTTTAATGCCCCGGTAGCTCAGTGGATAGAGCATCCCCCTCCTAAGGGGAAGGTCGCACGTTCGATTCGTGCTCGGGGCGCTTCGGTAGCCGGTAGATTTTTAAATAAATGTTAAGGCACTTGTCACCAGGGTGAACCATGAAATATATTGCCATAATGATGTTTTATTTATGCCTGACGGGTTGTGCAACGGCGCTGGTAACGGGAGCCACCGACGATACGCACAAAACATCGACCGAGCGGCAGCGCTGAGTTTCCTTAAAGATATCTACACATCGTTTCAGTCTCGACATAGCTGGAGTAAGAATTTGAAAAAGCCAAACGCGCATGCAAAAAAAGCACAGCTATAACCGCGATGAATTACTGCAATGCGGGCGCGGCGAGATGTTTGGCCCGGGCAATGCGCAATTGCCGTTGCCGCCCATGCTCATGTTCGATCGCATCACCAGCATTGCCGA
>JBDSMM010000051.1:0-6600 GCA_039915825.1 Gammaproteobacteria bacterium
GTTGTCGTCCCTGAGGTGCTCCATTCGACATCCTGTCGGGGAGTTGTCGCAACTCCTGTTGAGATATTACACAGCGGTAGCCAAAGATTCAATGAATATGATATGGCGGAGAGGGTGGGATTCGAACCCACGGAGGGTTACCCCTCGCTGGTTTTCAAGACCAGTGCTTTCGACCGCTCAGCCACCTCTCCAGCGTTGCGAGAATACCCAAAAATACCCTACGAAGCCAGACGTGTACTGCCGCTAATAAGCATTTGTCCCTCGATTTACGCGCCCTGAACTAGTATTCAGTTGCTGGGGAAAAGTGGGTGGGTTGATATCTATGGCTTAAGAATTTCCTGATCTGCGGGCGTTAGTGCAGTATTCGCTGCCCCCGGCTGGGTAACAAAGGACACCTTGGTTACACCTGCGTTCTGAATCAGCGCCATCAGCCGTACTACATATTGGTATTCCAGAGTGCCATCGGCGCGCACTTCTATAATCGGCTGCTTGCCAGCCGCAACGATGCCCTCTAGTCGGCCCTGCAATTGCTCGCCAGTGACCGGCTGGTCGTCGACATACAACTGGGTATCTTTCGCCAAGCTCACCACCAGCGGGTCTTCGATGGTTTGTGGCTGCGTAGTCGCCTTGGGCAGGTTGAGCTTGACCTTGTGGCTGAGCAGCGGGGCGGTAACGATGAAGATAATCAGCAGCACCAGCATCACGTCTACCAACGGCGTGACATTGATCTCGCTCATCGGCTGTGGACTGCCGCTCCGGTCGAGTTGTCCCATGGCCATCAGCCGTTCCCTCGCTGAATGGCGGTTTGTCCGTGCCGGGCCATCTGCTCCGAGGCCAGCCGGCCCAGCAGGTCATAGCCGAAACTGTCCAAGGTGTTGGTGAACACCTTGAGGCGACGGACGAAGGCATTGTAGCCGACCACGGCCGGAATGGCGGTTGCAATTCCGGCAGCAGTGGCAATCAGCGCCTCGCCAATAGGCCCGGCCACCACGTTCAAGTCTGCCGAGCCGATGACGGCGATGCCTTTAAGCGCCGACATGATGCCGATCACGGTGCCAAACAGGCCGATGAACGGCGCGGTATTACCGATGGTGGCCAGCATCCCGAGGCCGCGCTCGAAATGGGTGACCTGATCCTGGATGGTCTGGCGCAGCGCCCGGGTCAGCATGTCGCCAAGATTGCCGACAATCTGCGCCGGTCCGGTATGGTGTGACTGGTAATGGCCCAGTGCGGTCAGTCCACTTACTGTAAGTTGTGCCAGTGGGCCTTGTGGTGGTTTGCCGGTGGCATTATGTAATAAGTTCAAGTCCGCGCTATCCCAGAACTGTTTCACGTATCGGGTATTGACGCGTTGTGCCCAAGTCAGCTCAATGAGCTTGTAGGTAATCAGAAACCAGGTCAGCACCGATAGTGCTAGTAATAGATACAGCACACCCAATACGACAGGATCGGCACTGCTTAAGTCTGTTAACCAGGCATGGGTGGGAAGCACGATTTGCGGCTCGCTATTCATGTAATTCCTTTGTTTATTGATATTGAAAAAGGCTGTTAAAATCAGTCTACAACCTGCCGTATAGTCATCTTAAACGCAGTCAAGGATCGGTTTGGTTTTACATCTGCCAACGCAAAAACAGATGCTTCGCTGTGCTCAGAACGACAGGAATATGGAATTATCAACCTTCAGCCCGAACTTCCCAAAACCTACTTCAAATTAAATTTTATCGGTACGATTACAGTCGACTTTATAGCTTGTCCGTCGCTCGTAGCAGGACTGAACGTCCAGTCACTCACGCTGCTACGGGCTGCTTCATCCAGCATATCAGCACCGGAACTGGTGGCAATGTCCACTTGCAAGGCCTTGCCTTCCGGGCTGACCAGCACCCGCAACATCACCGTCCCTTCAATGCGCAACCGCTTTGCCGAACGTGGATAATCCGGACTTGGATTGTTACGGTAAGCCGCAGCCAGATCAACCGGCTCCTCGACGCGTGCGGTAACCGGCGCGGGTGGCGTTGTCATGACTGGTTCGGGAGCTTTTTCAGGCACGGCTTCCTCCGCTACGGCTGTCGCAGTCTGCGCCACCGGCTCGACCGCTTTGGGTTTAACCTTGGCTTGCTTCGCATCCTGCTTTGGCGGCGGAAGGCGAGGCAAAGGTACAGCTACCGGCTCCGGCGGCGGCAATGGATCTTCCACCACCAGCGGAGGTGGATCCTGCTCCTGCGACGGCTCTTCAGGGGGAGGCGGAGGAGTTTCGGGTGGCAGGGTCTCTGACGGTTTCTCCACCGGCGGCAGCGCAGCTGCAGGAGACGGTACCATCAGGCTTACTTCCAGCGGCTTCGGCGGCACTATCAGCGGCGGTTGCCTCCACTGATACCAGATATAAGCAGCGGCCAATGCGTGTAGCAGCAGTGTGATGCTCAGACCTATAAATACAAAATGAGGTTGCCTGCCCTCACTCGAAGAACGGAATGGTGTTTTGAGTACTGCCGAAGGCATTACCGGAAAGCCTGACGCCGGAGTTGTAACTTGTTTCGGCGTCAGGGGTTTTCCTATAGGCATTGATTGATATAACTCACTGAATGTTGACATCCTTTCATCAGAAGTGAGTACGCACACCAACAACGATAGCGCGCCCCGGCAACGGTGCAACATCCTTCAGGAACGAGGTATGTACGCGCGCCTCTTCATCGAGCAGATTGCGCCCTTGCAGGAACAGGGTCGTGTTCGATTTACCGGCCTTCAGGGTGTAACCCAGGTCAGCTTCAAGCAAGGTATAACCGTTTGTCTCGGTTTCCAGGTCAGCGACCTTGTTCTGCTCGGTTATGTGCGTAAGGCTCATGCCGATCTGCCACGGGCCGCGTCCGTAATCGGCACCTACGCCCAGCCGTAGCGGGGTAATGCGTGGCAAATCACCGCCGTCACGTAGCTTGCCGCGCACGGAATCAACAAATACGCGTACATCAAGCGTATCAGCACCGCGATCCAATACTCCCACTACAAGCTCGGCCTCAGCACCGTAGAAATCCGCATCAACGTTGCCGAAATTCAGCAACTGGAGTTCGCCGTCTGGATCGAGTATGCCTTCATCATTGACGAAGTCCGCGACACCGTCGGCATCGATGTCGACGCTTTGTCCGAGAATATAATCGTCGATACGGTTGGCGAACACATTGAACGTGCCGCGTACACGGCCGGTAGTCTTGCGCAGGCTGATGTCAAGGTTGTGAGATATTTCCTTGTTAAGATCGGCATCGCCGATGTCGAAGGACAGGGTGCCGGGATGCGGGCCGTTGGAATACAGTTCCTCGGTACTCGGCGCACGTTCGGCATACGTGAATGAACTGCCCAGCGAGTAACCCTCCACGAACTTCCACACTGTGCCTGCCGAGCCACTGTAGGCATTGAAATCACGGTCGGGATTATCGCCACTGGGACTCTGCGTGGAACGTTCGGCGCGTGCGCCAAGTTCGATATGCCAGCGATCCCAGTCGCGATGTTCGACCAGAAATATACCAATGGAATCCGAGTCAGTCTGCGGTACCAGGGCCTCTTCGCCAATCGCGGCAAAGTCCCGGGTGATGAACTGCATACCGAGTGCGCCTTGCCAATCGGCAATCGGGTTATGCAGCAGTTCAACACGCCCTTCTGTGGCTTTGTTGATAAAGGTCGTGGCGACTTCGCCAGTGCTCTCGATTTCCTGATGCAGGTAATCGTTATAGCCCAGGCGGAAACTGAGTCGTTCGAACCCGGCAAACGGCTCATCGAGTTCTGAATCGAGATCATAACGAGTCTGTTCGAGATCGATGCGCGCCTGTTCTTCGGTGGGCAGTCCATAATTGCTGTTCAGGCCGCTCACCGACACTCCGACGAAGCCCCGTTCACCCATCAGCGAGGCACCCGCTGAGATGCCTTCGGATTCAATGCTGCTGTTCTCAAGCACGCCACGCCGACTGTCAGGATCACCGCGCACGGCTCGACCGGGAATCTCATAATCATTAGTTTCGCGCATGAAGCCATCGAGATGGAAGGCGAAATTGCCAGTGCCAGCGGTCAGGTTCGCTCCGCCGGTGAACTCATCGGAGACAGAATTGGTGCGCAGCTCGACATCGCCCTTGAAACCATTTGCAGGCAGCGAGCGCGGAATGCGGTCGGTCACGACATTGACCACGCCGCCGGATGCTCCACTACCGTACAGCAAGGCCGAAGGGCCACGCAGAATTTCTATTTGCTGTGCGTTCAGCGACTCGACGGTGACCTGGTGGTCGGGACTGATCGAAGACAAATCGAGGGTGCCGATGCCGCCTTCGAGCACGCGAATGCGTGGGCCGTCGAGACCACGGATAATCGGGCGTCCTGCACCGGGGCCGAAGTAGCTTGAAGACACGCCTAATTCACCGGACAGCGTATCGCCGATGGAGGCCTCGCGCTTGCGGCGCAGTTCTTCCTTGTCGAGCACATCCACCGGTTGCGCGATACCTTCCTCACCCTCGTCAAACGGCAAGGCGGTGACAGTGACCGTGCCCAGTACGGCAGGGTCTTGCGCGTTGCGACCCAATGCCGCGAGTTCTTGCTCAGCGACTTGTTGCGTTTCGGCGGATACGGTACCCGCTGATTCGGTAGAGGTCGAGATATCTGCCCCGTGTGTGTGGCCTGTCCAGCCAAGCATCGACGCCATGGATATAGCGAGCATGCGGTTTTTATACATGATCAAACCCTCGTCAGAAAAAATAATACACATCACGGCCGCTAACGGTCGTGAATGAATTTTTTAGCGAACGAGTTGTGGCGGGGCGCGCGAGTAGTAGGGAAGTAGAGTGTAGTAAGTAACAAAAAACTGCGTAGAGTAAATTTGAACAAGGCTTAGAGCACGCCCGTTAAAGAGCATTGGATTGGCATACAACGTAGCTGACAATCCGGCATAGCCTGTGCACTTCTCGCAGGTGTGTAAATCCAGATCGGGCGTTTGTGGATCCTGCTGCGATTGCGCCGGGACGTCTGAAGATAAATGTGACAGCGCATGCACAGCCGCGCCTTGCTGCACGACGAGCAGCAGGCAGGCCAGCAGGGTGCAAACTATCAGACGCATATTCATTTTGTCAGTCATGCGCGGAGTATAGCACCGTGGTTAAGCGATTGGCCCTGGGTGACAAGGCAATGCAAACATGAGTCGTGAGTGGCGATGTAAATGAACTCAAGGAGCCAGTAAAATTGCCTATTAGCAGGCTCAATAGAGCGCTCATCAGTGGTCAGCATAGTGATTTTCCTGCACTCAACGAGGGCGTCTCGCACACCGAACAAATGCGGCAATAGTTGAGGTTTTTGAGATGGGCGATAATCAGAGTGGCGCTGGCGAATACTGTGAGCCAGGTTTCTGCGAGATCTTCCCATAACTCACTCGCCACGAACGCGGCAAAACCCAAGCTCAGCAAACCCAGTATCGCTAATAGCACGACGCTGAATTTTCCATGGCTCCGGTAACCAGGAATAAACGCCAGCATCCCTATCGCAAGCAGCAACAGTACCA
Source organism: Gammaproteobacteria bacterium (assembly GCA_039915825.1). GTDB lineage: Bacteria > Pseudomonadota > Gammaproteobacteria > SURF-13 > SURF-13 > JBDSTW01. Next base: position 5,525 of record JBDSMM010000051.1, read on the forward strand.
GTATGCGATGGGTTGCATCGCTGGCTAAAAATCCTACATCTAAAGCCGGTATGACACTGACCGCCAACGGCAACAACAGGCAATGTGCTATGCACAGGGTCGATACCAGCACGCCGATAGCGTCATTTGAGTAAGCCGATTTTATCATTGTGCTGATCTCTTGTTATTTATAAAAGCAACATAGTTGCATTAAATGTGTAATAAAAAGGCCGTTATGGCCTTGGGTTAAATTTTATTCGTCTTATGTCCGCAACAGCTTCGCGACACTGCACGGGAGTTTCTTATCGGCACCCAGCTTGTGGTGTTTGTTGAGGGGCAGACATTCAGCACATAGCCCTTTTACCGTCAATTCCATATGTTGCGCGCGGTAACCCGCCGGTAATTTGATGGGAAAATTGCGTATTGCCTCGTTCAGGCAAAAGACTCTGTGACAGCAATTGCACTTGAAGTGCGCGTGCTGTTCCGTATGTTCTTCATCTACGGCATTAAACCGCCAGACCCGGTCATCTCCGGAAATTTTGTGGGCCAGATGCTCACGCCTCAGCCATTCCAGTACGCGGTAGACCGTGACCCGGTCGATACCGTAGCCAAGTTCAAGCCGACTGGCTATTTCCTGATGCGTCAAGGCACAACGCGCCTCCAATAAGGACGCCAGTACCTGCACCCGCGCTGTGGTAACGCGTGCGCCGGTCTGGCGGATCAGTTGTTCGGCGTCAGTTGAATACATAGCGCAATACTCAAAGCTAATCTTCTGCATTCCAGCATAAATGCTCGCTTAATGCAACTATGTTGTATTAAGCGATGTGCCAGGACTAAGGAGCTTGAAGAGGTTGGCATGCTTCAAAACGGCCCTTGCTATTCAGTTCAGAATAGGTATGCTGGGAACTTAACCCCGGCGCGGCTGTCCTAGTTGCCGTAGACAAATTAATCTTGAATCAGGAGCTTACGAATGAATTCATATCAGCCTGTGGTGACAAGACGCAGCGACACGGCACTTGCCGCCAACAAGATGGTACGCAACACCTACACCCTGCTGGCGATGACGCTGCTGTTCAGCGCCATGACTGCCGGGGTTG
>JBDSMM010000058.1:0-21696 GCA_039915825.1 Gammaproteobacteria bacterium
GTTCAGAGTTCCGCAAGGGACACTCAGGGGTCGACTCTCACAAGATCGCGCCAACGCTAGTCCAAGGTTGCGGCGCTAAAACCCAAATGTGGACTCGCCGTCTGTCTTCCCTGCCTGTCGGGTAGCATGCGGTTAAATCAAAGACCAGGCTACGCATGTAGAACCGAGGGTAGAGGATTTGCGGACGCGGGTTCGATTCCCGCCGCCTCCACAACTTATTGATTTGCAAAGCCTGAGCTAACCAGAGGCTGTCTCTGCATTAATTTGTAAATAAGGAAAAGTATGGATGACATCATAGACCGCCTGACCTATCTGCTGGTTAACTTCAGGGAGCTTACTTCTGCTGCTGGCTTTATATTTTTCTGGATAGTCGGCTCATTGATAGCCGCTCTTATTGCAGCTTATAAGCACCGTTCAGGCTTAGGCTTCATGTTGTTGAGCTTATTACTGTCGCCGATCATTGGTATCCTTGGAGCGCTGCTAGTGTTGCCCAATGAGTTGAGTCTGGCGAGACGTAAACTGATAAAGGAAAATAGTAAGAGATGTGGGGAGTGTGCAGAGGCGATAAAACCAGAGGCCAGGATATGCCGATACTGTCATAGCACACAATTTACTGCGAACACCTGAAAGCAGAAACCTCACTAATAATAAAAAGGGCCTAAATGGGCTGGTTAAACCTTCTCCACAACGTTCATCATGATGGACTTTCCCCACTTTCGTAGACATTTAACAGCTTCCAGCTTGTAACTGCCCGCGAACAGACCGATGGGGGACACGCCAACTGGCGTAGAAAGCGCAGCGATCCACCCTCAGCACCGCACATGCTCGACATCCTGACTTCAGCCCGGTGCGTAGCCATGAACGCGCACCCTACCCGCGCACCTTTGGCAAAGTACGCGGCCTATTTAAAACGGTGGTGCGCTTCAGCTCAGCCTGACGCGGGCCAGTTCACCCTTGAGCACGGCCATGTCACCCACAACGGTGCCCTGCCTGCTGCCGGGCCTGTGACCCACCCGTACTGGCTTCTTGTCCGCACCCCTTCGCCGTTGGCTATTCAAGAACCCCTTGCCCTCGCTCGGTGATTTGTTTGACCGCCTCCACCTTAAATTCCGCCGCATACCTGATGCTTTTCATTTGACTTCTCCCCGTTCAGTTTCGACATTATCCTGTGTCTACTGAAGCGGGGAAGTCCAGACATCTCAAACATCAAATGGCGACTACAGCTATATTTAATGCCGTTGAGGCCAGAGCTAGACTAGCTTGATTACTTTTTGGGCGGCTGCTTTGGTTTCTTCTTTTCTTTCTTTCTATCTTGACCTTTCATGGTATTTCTCCTGCGTGCGGCCTGCCAACCAAGGCCGTATTGGTTTTTACAGTGTAATGCTTTTGATCAAAACTGAGTACCGGTAATCCGCTGATAAATTGTCTTTTTGCTGCTGATCGCTGCTGGGCCTAGTCATCGTGCGCTGGCAGCTTAATACTATAGTTAATCATAGGCGATTTTTGCGGGCGATTTATTTGGTGCTACCTTTTCTATTAGACTTTAAACTTGAGTTATGCCCTGTCCTACTATTACTGGCGTCATTCTGGCAGGCGGCCGCGCAAGTCGCCTGGGTGGCGTCGATAAGGGATTGATAGAGTTGGCTGGAAAACCTTTGGTTGAGCATGTTCTCGCCCGCCTCGCCCCGCAAGTTAAAAATTTAGTGATTAGCGCCAACCGTAATATTGAACGCTATGCCGCCCTTGGTTACGCGGTGCTACGAGATGATGCGCCAGATTATGCTGGGCCACTGGCGGGCATGCTTCGCGCATTATCAGTAACGGATGCGGAATATATTTTGACTGTTCCCTGTGACTGCCCCTGTGCTCCGCTAAACCTCGCTGAGCGCATGATGTCGTGCCGAGCACGCGCTAAAACCCAACTGTGTGTTGCTTATGACGGAGTAAAGATACAGCCGGTGTTCGCACTGATCTCACGCACATTGCAGGACGATATGCGGGCGTATCTTGACAGTGGCCAGCGCAAGGTTGAAGACTGGTTAATGCGACACACACCGGCGCTGGCCGATTTTTCCGATCAATCGTTGGCATTTGTGAATATCAATACCTTACAAGAGCACTCCTTACTAGAGAAACAATTGAACGCTTCCGGGACATGTTAAGTAGATATTCATTACCGCTACTGGGATTTGCCGCCTACAGCGGAATCGGCAAAACCACTTTGTTAACCAAATTGTTGCCCCTGTTTAAAACACGGGGGTTACGCATTGGCGTAATCAAACATGCACATCATAATTTTGATATAGATTACCCCGGCAAAGACAGCTATGAGCTCCGCAAGGCCGGGGCTGTCCAAATGCTGGTTGCGTCCGATCAGCGTTGGGCGCTTATGGTGGAGAGCGAGCAACCAAAAGAGCCGTGTCTCGACGAATTACTTGCACATTTGGACCACAGCAAGCTCGACCTGATTCTGGTGGAAGGGTTCAAGCATGAGGCATTTGCCAAAATTGAATTACACCGCAGCGCGCTCGGCCACCCCTTACTGTTCCCCGATGATGCCGCTATTGTCGCCATCGCTACCGATAGTGACCTGTGTTGCGAAGCAAATATCACCAGGCTTGATATTAACAATGAAAAAGCCATCTTTGATTTTATAATTGACTATTCCGGTATACGAATATGACGACCGCACCCGGCTGTATGGACGATTACGACACCAATTCGCTGAGCGTTGCGGAAGCATTGCGGCGCATCGACAGCGATGTTCAGCCGCTTACTGATACTGAGGCAGTCCCGCTCTGTAACTGTCTTGGGCGTATTCTCGGCGAAGATATTATCTCACCGGTGAATGTTCCCGCTCACCATAATTCAGCTATGGATGGCTATGCCATCCGCGGCAGCGACATACCGTTATCCGGCGCGCGTGAATTGCAGGTTGTCGGTACGGCTTGGGCAGGGAAGGCTTTTCCCAAGCCCACTCACCCCGGCGAGTGTGTCCGCATCATGACCGGCGCGGTGGTGCCTGAAGGAACCGATACCGTTATCATGCAGGAGCATGCCGTGCGTCATGACGATGTGATTCAAATCAATAGCAACAATAAACCCGGACAGCATGTACGGCAGGCTGGGGAAGACTTGGCTATAGGCCAAATTGTGATGCAGGCCGGAAAACGTTTGCTGCCCGCAGAGCTTGGTGTACTGGCCTCATTAGGAATTGCCAAAATCAAGCTCGTGCGATGCCTGCGTGTCGCTTTTTTTACCACAGGCGATGAACTTTGCTCGCTGGATGAACCCTTGGGCGCAGGAAATATTTACGACAGCAACCGCTATACGATCACGGGTATGCTAACCCGCCTTGGTGTCGAGATCATTGATCTGGGTATTATAAAAGACGAGCGGGAGGCTATCAGAACTGCCTTTATTCAGGCCGCTGATACGGCAGACGCTATCATCACCTCCGGTGGGGTTTCAGTGGGCGAAGCAGACTTTGTTAAGGAAACTCTTGAACATCTGGGTCAGGTAAATTTTTGGAAGATTGCCATGAAGCCCGGCCGACCGCTGGCTTTCGGCAAGATAAATAACAGTTTATTTTTCGGCCTGCCCGGAAATCCGGTGTCGGTAATGGCCACTTTTTATCAGTTTGTGCAACCGGCACTGCGACGTTTGATGGGCCAAGCCCCATCCCCTAATCTGCTGGTAAAAGTGCCTTGTATTTCGCGGCTAAAAAAGGCGCCGGGCCGCATGGAGTTTCAGCGTGGCATATTGGAAGCAAATACTAACGGGGAACTTGTGGTGCGCAGTACGGGCGAGCAGGGATCGGGTATTTTAAGTTCGATGAGCCAGGCTAATTGCTTTATCGTATTGCCGGTTACCTGCGGAAATGTTGAGCCCGGAGGTTTGGTGGAAGTACAATTATTTGAAGGGTTGGTCTAACAAGCCTTGCCTGCTTACCGGCGGGTCGCTTTTTTAGCAAAGCTTGGACAGGTTGGAGCCGAAATGGGATCCAACCTGTCGCTGCTGAATATGCAACTTTTTCCGGACAGGAAAGAAATAACTTTTAAGCCATCGACCCTGAGGCTGCCGCCATTGCCGGGGCAGGTTTCTTTTTGGCAAGGCGCTTCGCCACTTGTCTTCTCTTTGCGGCGGCTCTCTTCTTTGCAGCCTGCTTGTTCGCGTAATCGCGTTCCCATTTCTGGTCGAAAGCCTGGCGGGCTTTCTGCTTTGCAGCATTCTTGACGGCTTCTACTCGCTTCTGCGCCTGTGCTATTTGCCTTTTCTGGGCCAGGTCTTTTGCCTTGGCTGCTCTTTCCCTGTCGGCAACTCGCTTTGCGGCAGCTCTGGCCCTGATAGCTGCAGCCCTTTCCTTCGCCGCTGCCTTCTTGGTAGCCATGCTGCTGGCATTGTTCTTTGCGGGTTTGGATTTCATTGTTTTCCTGGTGGCCGGTTTTTTACTGGCAGTTACTTTCTTTGGTACGCTCTTGTTGGCTGTCGTTTTTTTCACAGCTTTGCTTTTAGCTTTCGGCTTGGTTGCAGATTTTTTAGTCTTCGACATGATTTTACTCCCCTCAGTTTTACGGTGGCGACATTATAAACACAAAGTCAATAGTACAATCAAAATTTAAATTTATCACGAACTTAATAATGCAGAGATTCCCTACTTGGAATATCGAAACAATTTATAAATAAATAAAGGGGGAGGTAGCGCGGATTAACTAAACATTAAAAATAATTTTCCCTGATAGAACACTCAATGAAACGTAACTATCGCCGGACTCCGAATTGCTGAGCAGGAATCATGGCTGTATCAACGCAATGCACCGAGTGCGCGTGCCCGCCGCTGACTGAGCTCGGCTTCCAGAGCAAGCTCGGCTGTATTCGAATCAGAACTCGTTTCAGGCCACGCCTGGGTATGGTTTTCGATCAAGCGGGTCAGCATTTGAATATGATCGGGTCTATCATTCAGCGCGGGTATGTACTGATAACTTTGTCCTCCCGCATTGAGAAAAATATCGCGATTTTCCATGGCTACCTCTTCGAGAGTTTCCAGGCAATCCGCCGAAAAGCCAGGGCAGATGACATCCACACTTTTAACGCCAGCCTGGGCCCAATCTCGTAAGGTATGATCGGTGTACGGTTTTAGCCATTCCTCGCGGCCGAAACGCGATTGGAATGTTACCTGCCAGCGATCAACCGGTAGCTGTAATCGCTCCGCAACCAGACGTGCTGTTTTATGGCATTCGCAGTGGTACGGATCACCCAGTAACAGGTAGCGTTTAGGCAGGCCGTGAAAAGAAAATAATAGCCGCTCGGACGCACCGTGTGCCTCGCGGAATTCCTGAATGCTATTGGCCAGGGTATCAATATACGCCGGGGCATCATGATAGTGATTAATCATGCGCAGCTCGGGCAGCCAGCGCCAGGTTTTAAGCACATCGGCCACGGCATCGAAGGTCGAACCCGTGGTAGATGCCGAGTACTGGGGATAAAGCGGTAATACCAGCAGGCGGCGCACGTTGGCTGCGCGCAATTGTTGCAGCGCCGTTGCGATGGACGGGTTACCGTAACGCATGCCGAGGGCGACTACCACCGGGCCATTGAATTTTATGTTTAACGCAACTTGCAGCGCTGCGGCCTGACGTTTGGATATTGCCAGCAAAGGCGAGCCCTGTTCCGTCCAGACTTTTTGATAGCTGCGCGCGGAGCGTGCAGGCCGGATTCTAAGGATCACCCCATGCAGTATCAGCCACCATAAAAAACGTTGGGTATCGACTACGCGGGGATCCCACAAAAACTCACCCAAATAACGCTGTAAGGCTTCACGTGTGGGGGCATCGGGCGTACCCAGATTGGTGATGAGTATGCCGGTGGCAGGCGAGGTATTGTGGGGGAAACCCTCCTCACCCTGATAACTAACCATGGTTTACCTCGCGAACAGAAATCAGTACTTCAATTATACCGTGAGGCCGATATTTTAGGTGCGTGACTTTGCACTCAATGGTTGTGCGCGATGGCATGGCCGCTAAGCACAACCACATTCTGGGATCTATTGGCTTACAACTCGCGCAATTATATTTTCTACGTCACCGGCAGAAGCATAATTATCGAGATACGCCTTGAAACCTGTGCCGAGCTCAGGGTGTTGCAAGGCGTACTCTACGGTAGCTTGAAGGAAACCGAGTTTGTCACCACAATCATATCGTTTACCGCTGAATTGATAAGCCAGCACGCGCTCTTCCAGCAGTAACTCGGCAATGGCATCCGTCAGTTGAATTTCGCCGCCCGAACCTCGGCCGGTAGTTTCCAGCAGACTGAATATACGTGGCTGTAATATATAGCGACCCACAACGGCCAGAGTTGAAGGCGCGTGCTCGGGCGCCGGCTTTTCGACAATACCATCCACCTGGTCGATACGCGCCTGGAAAGGCGTGGTACGCACGATACCGTACTTACGGGTATCGGCATGGGGTACCTGCTCAACGGCAAGCAAATTACATTGGTATTGTGCGTAGAGTGCGGCCATTTGGGCGAGGCAAGGCTTACCCTGTCCGTCAATGAGATCGTCGGCCAGAATAACCGCGAACGGTTCATCTCCAATAACATGCTTCGCGCACAATACAGCATGGCCCAGGCCCAAGGCCTCCGCTTGGCGCACATAGGTACAGGTAACTCCCTTGGGCAGTATGTCACGTATCAGGGAAAGCAATTCTGTCTTTCCACGTTTTTCAAGTTCACACTCGAGCTCGTAGGATTTGTCGAAATGATCCTCGATAGCGCGCTTACTGGAACTGGTGATAAAGACCAGTTCGGTAATCCCAGCCGCCACTGCTTCTTCTACAGCGTATTGAATGAGCGGCTTATCTACGATCGGTAGCATTTCCTTGGGGCTGGCTTTGGTGGCTGGCAGAAAACGGGTGCCCATGCCCGCTACCGGAAAGACCGCTTTTTTGACCGCCTTATTCATATGTTTCTCCGATTGATATTAATAACCCTGCCAGAACTATTGTTAGAGCCCTCAACCTCCCCTTTACTTAATTCCGGGACAAGTTTTTTAAGCAGTTCTCGAGCCCGAGGTTCATCGTAGATAGCACAGGCCTGTTCCATTTCTGTTATTACATCATTCAATAATTTCCAGTCAACTTCTCGACAATGTGCCAGTAAGATTTTTTCATGCTCGGTGCTGGAAAGATTTTCCTGCCCATGAAATAACTCCTCATAAAGTTTCTCCCCCGGCCTGAGCCCGGTATAGATAATATCGATGTCCTTGCCTGGGATTTTTCCGGCTAGCCTGATCATTTGTTCGGCAAGGTAGGTGATGCTCACGGGTTCACCCATATCGAGAACATATATTTCACCTCCAGCGCCCATTGCCTCCGCCTGCATAATAAGCTGGCAGGATTCGGGTATGGTCATAAAGAAACGGGTAATCTCGGGGTGGGTGACGGTTAGCGGTCCGCCCGCAGCAATCTGTTTTTGAAATAACGGCACAACGCTTCCTGCCGAGCCAAACACGTTACCGAAGCGCACGGTAATAAAGTGCGTTGACGACCGCTGATTGAAATTCTGGCAAAATATTTCCGCAATACGTTTGGTCGTACCCATGACGCTGGTAGGATTAACCGCTTTGTCAGTGGAAATCAGTATAAATTTTGTGCAATTATATTTATCGGCAGCCAAGGCCAGGATTTTAGTGCCCAGCACATTATTGCGTACCGCCTCACGGGCCTGACCCTCAAGCATGGGAACGTGTTTGTACGCCGCAGCGTGAAAAATAATTTCCGGATTATAAACAGCCAAGACATGTTCGACTGCCCTTTCGTCGCAGATATCGACAAGGCAGGCGTGCAAAGCCAGTTCCGGGAAGTCCTGCCGCAATTCCATTTCAATGCTGTACAGGTTAAATTCCGTGCGCTCCAGCATTACCAGTACCACACTTCCCAGGCGCGCAATCTGACGGCATAATTCCGAGCCGATAGAACCGCCCGCGCCGGAGACTAAAACCGTTTTTCCCGCCATGCTGCCTCTGATACTCCGCCAATCCAGGGAAACCGATTCGCGTCCCAATAAATCATCGATGGCAACTTCACGCAACTCCTTAATGATGGATTGACCGGAAACTAAATCCTTTAGTCGCGGGAGCGTCCTGAAGGGCAGTTTGCTCTGCCCGCATACCTCTACCACGAAACGCATTTGCGCCGTATTTGCGGAGGGCATGGCGATAATAATAATGTCTATGCCTTGTTCGCGGGAAATTACCGGCAGTTCGTCGACTTTGCCCAGCACGGGTATGCTACGAATATTAGCGCCGCGCAGATGTTCATTGTCATCCAGGAATCCTACTGGCAAATAATCATTCCCGTGCAACATATCACGCACCAGAAGTTCAGCGGCCTTGCCGGCGCCCAGAATTAGTACACGCTTACGATTACTTTTGTCGCTATTAAAGCTGTGATCTTTCCACATGCGGTAAATCAGTCTGGGTGAGCTCAATAAAAACACCAGAAAGAATGGATACAAGAGTAATGTTGTGCGAGGTACTCCCTGCATGCGGATAATCAGAAATAGCGTCAGACTGATAGCAAGTGTTCCGATGACGGCGGCGCGGATAATATTCCACAGGTCGGGGATGCTGGCAAAACGCCACACGCCGCGGTAAATACCCGCCCCCCACAAGACCAACCCTTGCGCGACAAGGACTATGGGCAGGGTTATGAGAAATACCTGCTGCGGCACCAGACCAGGAGAAAAATCGTAAGGAATTAGAAAGCCAAGCAGCCAGGCAATTATCACCATGAGCAGGTCGTGAAAAATAATGGCGGCGCGCGGGTTTACGTGCGATCGGCCTAATAATTTAAATAGAATGGTTTTGGTGGGGGGCATTGCTGTTTATGTTCCCTAAATTATGGAACGTGATCCTGCATTCGGTTCAATATATTCTGAAATTCATGGCTTAAATTTAGATGGCAGTTAGGGCTTGGAAGTCAGAAGTTTACCATTATCTTATTTTGCCCGCCTTGTCGGCCTTGTGCTGTATCGTTAACCATAATATCCACGCCAATCCGCCGATGCTTAAAAATATCCACAGTAGCCAGCGCGGCTGCCACCATACTATCCACGCTAATGGCCAGAGTACAAATATATTTAAAAAAAGTATAGACAACGTCACCTGTAAATGGCTCGCCCCTAATTGGACGACGCGTTGATAGGCATGGGTGCAATGGGCTTGCAGCCAAGCTTCCTTATGTACCATACGGCGCAGTAAAGTAAACGTTGCATCCATTACAAAAATGGCAAGTAATATTGTCCAGCCCAACACCGGTAAAGCACCCGACTTTTCACTTGCTATAGCCAGCACCGCGAAGCTGAATCCCAGCAGTCCGCTTCCTACATCCCCCATAAAAACCCGCGCTGGCGGCCAATTCCAGGTCAGGAATCCTGCACTTGCGGCGGCTAATACAAGGCTTGCCAACGCGAGTTCGTATGCCCCACTCAACCCCAGAAGTAGCCCGCCGCCAATTCCTGTAACTACGGCCTGCATCCCTGCCAGGCCATCGATACCATCCATAAAATTGTAAAGGTTGGTGAGCCAAACTATACCCACCGCGGCAACTATCCAACCTGGCCAGCCCCACGAGATAGTTACGCTACCTAACTGTAAACTGGCCATTCCGCCGAGCCAGAACAAGGCCCAGAACGCCGCCACGAAATGTGCCAAAAAACGCCAGGATATGGGCACATTAATTCGATCGTCGATCCATCCGGTCACTGCGATCAATGCACCGCCACCCGTCAAGGCCCAAGCAATGTCCGAAGCGATCACTCCCGTTATTTGCAAGCCGAGAATGGCCCCCACGAAGGTCATGGCGATTGCCAGACCTCCTCCACGCGCGGTAGGAACGGTATGGGAACTGCGTTGATTGGGCATATCGATCATGCCCTTGCGCAAGGCATGACGACGCGTTAGACCTGTTATGAGTACGGACAACACGAAAACAACCGAGACTAAAATTAGTGCGAAGAAAACGAGGGGCGTGCTGGTTGGCAAATTCTTCAGGTAGAAGCTTTAGGCTTTTGGACAGACCGAATAGGGGGTTTTCATGCTGTAGCGCATCCGCAGCACATAAAAAAGGCGCAGAGCGCCTTTTTTATGTGGACATGTTGCGTCTTACAGGGTGCTGTTGATATCGCTCTTGATATCGTTAGCGGTGCGTTTTGTGGCTTTTTTAATATCTTCATAGCCGCTGCTGAGATCAGATTTGATCAGGCCCGCCTGCTCGTCGGTGAGCTCGCGCGTATCGCGGTAGACCTGCACGACAGAGTCCACCACATTATGATACGTTTCCTGCGTTACGTCCTTGAGCTCACTTAATTTAACGGCGACATCATCTTTTATTTTGGTTAATGTATCTTTTATTTCATCGCGCGTTTCACTGCCGGACTTGGGGGCAAAGAGAACCCCTGCAATGGCGCCTGCTATTGCGCCTAAGGCCAAACTGCCTAGGGCTATTCCGCTCTTGCCGGTTTCTTGGGTGTAGTCGTCATTCTGTTTCATGGGTAGCTCCTTTTTTATAAACTTTCCTGTTGAGAAACATATTAGTTAAAAGATAGGCGGCATGCTTCAACCCCTGCGCGGTCAAAAACGCCTTTTCAATGGCGATGATGCGTTGCGCAGTAGTACGGACCAGGTCATCAACATGATGGGCCATGTCCAAAGTAGTGTCAGTTAGCTTATCCAGCTTGTCAAGCATGTTTCTTACCCGCAGGACAAGCCAAACTGTAACGACGGCCCAACCGATTAATAAAACTGAAAGTAAGGTTGCTGCTACGCTTAGTGAGGAAAGGTAATAAGTTTCAAGGTCCATAAGCTTCCTTACTTTCTGCCCTATGCCATCCTGATCTATCGTGGTACTGCAGGGTTCCAGTGTAGGTTAACCAGTGGAATTGTCAAGAATAATGCCTTTGCCCATAGGCGCTCTGCCGGCAAGTGTCGGCCGAAACATAAAACCATTTAGCTGTTTACGGTGTGGCAATTTCTATTTCCGCTGTTATGGCCGTCAATACCTGCATAGGATCACTTGCTGCGGTAATCGGACGCCCGATGACCAGGTAGTTGGCGCCGCTAGTGATGGCGTCGCCGGGGGTCATAATGCGCCTTTGATCATCCTGCGCTGAGCCCGCTGGACGAATACCGGGTGTCACCAGACAGAAATTTTTATCCACGGATGCATGCAATAGGGCAAGCTCATGCGCAGAACATACGACACCGTTCATGCCCGCCTGCCCGGCCAAGGCTGCCAGGCGCTGAACATGTTGCGCAATGCTGCCCGATAAACCGACTGCGTGTATATCCTCATCGCCGAGGCTGGTGAGGATAGTCACTGCGATCAGCAACGGTGGATTCGGGTTTGATGACAGCGCCGCGCGTGCAGCCTCCATCATCTTGAACCCGCCCAAGGCATGTACATTGATCATCCAGACTCCAAGGTCCGCTGCCGCGACACATGCCTGTGCCACCGTGTTGGGGATGTCGTGGAATTTAAGATCCAGAAATACATCAAAACCAAGGTTAATCAGCTTGCTTACAAAGGCAGGGCCGCTGCGGCAAAATAATTCCTTACCCACTTTAAGGCGGCAAGATCCCGGCTCAAGCCGGTCTAGGAATTGTAAGGCCTTGGCAGGGTCTGCATAATCCAGGGCGACAATGATACGGGAATTATTCACCCTCGACTCCCTGTATGGGCTTAATGCTGCTCCAGTTTTTGCAACCCGGACATTGCCAATGCATGGCCTTGCCCGTGAAGCCGCAATTATTGCATTTGTAAACCGGTTTGCCTTCCAGCAATTTGACGATCAAGTCTTTGAGGATGAGTAAATGCTCACGCGCGCCACCTTCGAAATGAGTGAGATTTAATTCTATCAGGCGATCCAGGCCACGCACGGATGGACGCTTGCGCAACTGCTCGGTAATGAACAACGCTGCCTCCTGATCACCGTGTTGTTCGCGTAGCAGCTCCGCCAGTGTAAGCATTAGTGTAATGCTGTTATGCTTCAGTAACATCTGCTTTAAATAATCAACCATCTCCTGAGTCAGGCCCAGATTTTTGTAACACTTCACCAAAGGGGCGATGACCTCAGGCAAAAAATTCGCGTCCTGGCACTGAACATTTTTGAAATCGCGGATCGCGGCATGATAGTCGCCCTTGGCCATGGCAATTCCGGCCACGATCAAGCTTGCCCTCACACAATTCCTGTCACATTCAAGCGCATACTTGACCTCACGTCTGGCAAGGCCAGGATTATTATTGTGTAATGCCTGGTCGGCCAGCTCGCAGTGATAATGGGCAATTACCGGAGCCTTGAAAATCCCGGTCTGCGATTCCAGCTTTTGGATCGCAATGATGGCCTTATCCCAATCTTTTTCCTGCTGGTAAATGTCGACCAGATGACGCAAAGCGGGCTCGGTATGATCGTTCATATCGATCAATTCTTGAAATAACGTTTCGGCGCGATCAAGCAAGCCTGCTCGCATATAATCCTGCCCAAGTTCCAATAGTGCCTGGGTGCGTTGCTGCCGGTTTAAGGTTGGTCTGGCGATGAGGTTTTGATGGATCCGGATGGCCCGGTCGACCTCGCCGCGGCGACGGAACAAGTTTCCCAGCGCGAGGTGCGTTTCCACGGTTTCACTATCCACCTCGAGCATTCTTATAAAGACTTCGATGGCCTTGTCCGGCTGTTCGTTAAGGAGATAATTCAATCCTTTAAAGTAATTGGAGGATAGATCCGAATCGTTGTGTGCTTCACGCCGCATTTGGCGCCTGGCCAGCCACCAACCGGATGCCGCCGCCACTGGCAACAATAGCAACAACCATTGCAACACTATTCCGCATCCTTAAGGGGCACTGCCCGTAAATTCATGACCTCCATTTCAGTCAACTTGGCCGCCTTGCGTAGCGTGCTGACCTCGTTCTTTAACCTCATAAGCAGACCTAAACAGGCAACTACTCCCAGCAGTACTCCCAATGCCATAACCAGCACCAGCGCCAGAGATAACGGCGCCTGCCAAACTCCGAAATAATAATTCAGGGAAATACTCTCGCCGTTGAGAACGGCGAAACTTAAACCCAGTAACAGGATAAGGATATAAAACACCAAGCGGATGATCTGTAACATGCTAGCTCTCTCCTAATAGGCTTTGACGAAGGCCTGCCATAATTCAGTAGGTTATTCCATTTGCTCGCCAAAAAAAACGGCATATGCCAATTAGCAATGCCGTTTTATAAATCTTACATATAGATTCATTCAGCGTTAAGTTTTCACTTCCTCATTGACACGTTCGCGCAACTCCTTCCCCGGTTTAAAATGAGGAACGTATTTCCCCGCCAGAGAAACTGCGTCCCCGGTCTTTGGATTTCTGCCCATGCGCGGCGGGCGGTAATGCAAAGAAAAACTGCCAAAACCACGAATCTCGATGCGCTCGCCCTTGGCCAGAGTCTGTCCCATCTGTTCGAGCATCGCTTTAACAGTTAGCTCAATATCCTTGGGGGCTAACTGGGTCTGTTTATGCACGAGTATTTCTATCAATTCTGATTTAGTCATTAATCTTTAATCCCTACCTTCTCAATCAACTACTAGTTCCTTAACTCTTACTAAAATTATAAAAACGGTTTATGGGTAATGGATGTTGCGGTGTAACTCTCTGGGTTAAGTGGGTTTCGCAAACAGTAACCAGTAACCCTCTATCGAGCGTTGCAAAATCTGTTGTACTACTCGCCAGTTCTCGAAAAGATTTCCGAAAACTGGCTATCCCGCATCTCGTTAAATAAGCGCGAGGTCTGTAGTAGTTAACAGTGATAAGGGAAGTTTACGTATTTTTAATTTCCATCTGCTCTTTCAAAATATCGCCCAGACTGGTCGTGCCAGATGCGCCTGAGCGGCTATAATCTTGCACTGCCTCTGCCTCATCCTCGTTGTCTTTCGCCTTTACTGAAAGTGTAATTGTGCGATTCTTGCGATCGACGCCCATGAACTTGGCCTCGATTTCATCACCTACTTTTACCAGAGTACGGGCATCCTCAACGCGGTCGCGGGCAAGCTCGGAGGCACGCAAGTGCCCTTCTACGCCCTCGCTCAATAGCACTACGGCGCCTTTTGCATCAACCTCGGTAACCACGCCCTTCACGATGTTGCCCTTGGCGTTCTCGGCAACATAGATAGAGAAGGGGTCTTTGTCGAGCTGCTTGATGCCCAGGGATATGCGCTCGCGTTCGGGATCCACAGCAAGGATAACGGTCTCGATCTCATCGCCTTTTTTATAATTGCGCACAGCCTCTTCGCCAGGCGTGTTCCAGGAAATATCGGAAAGGTGTACCAGCCCATCGATCGCACCATCCAGACCAATGAAGATGCCAAAATCCGTAATGGATTTGATTTTGCCGACAATCTTGTCATTTTTATTGTGCGTGGAGGCGAACTCTTCCCAAGGGTTCGGCCGGCACTGTTTCATGCCCAGCGAAATGCGGCGGCGTTCTTCATCGATGTCCAGTACTGTAACCTCGACCTCGTCACCTAATTGCACCAATTTCGAGGGATGAACATTTTTATTCGTCCAGTCTATTTCGGATACATGTACCAAACCTTCGACACCGTCCTCAATTTCCACAAAGCAGCCGTAATCGGCAATATTGGTGATCTTGCCGAACAGGCGGCTACCTTGCGGATAGCGGCGCGACAGATAAACCCAAGGGTCGTCGCCCATCTGCTTCAAACCTAAGGAAACGCGGTTGCGCTCTTTGTCGAATTTAAGAATTTTAACGTCGATTTCATCACCGACTTTAACAATATCGCCGGGGTGTTTAACGCGCTTCCAGGCCATGTCGGTGATATGCAGCAGGCCATCAAGGCCGCCCAGATCGACAAACGCGCCGTAGTCGGTGAGGTTCTTAACCACGCCCTTGACAATTTCACCTTCCTGCAAATTTTCCAGCAGGTTAACGCGCTCGGAACTACCCTCGGTTTCCACCACGGCGCGGCGAGATACCACAACGTTATTGCGTTTACGGTCAAGTTTGATGACCTTGAATTCGTGTTCCTTGCCTTCCAGAAACGCGGTATCACGTACCGGACGCACATCGACGAGGGACCCTGGCAAAAATGCGCGAATCTCGCTGATTTCAACGGTGAAACCACCTTTGACCTTGCCGCTGATTAAACCGGTAATGGTCTCGCCAGCTTCAAAAGCTCTTTCCAGACGGGTCCATGATTGATCGCGCTTGGCTTTTTCGCGGGATAATTTGGTTTCGCCAAAGCCGTCTTCCATGGCATCGAGCGCGACATCGACCAGATCGCCCACGGCGACTTCAATGCTACCGTCGTCGTTGTAAAACTGCTCTATGGGGATAACGCCTTCAGACTTGAGGCCGGCATTAACGATAACTACATCGCGGCCTACGTGGACTACAATGCCGGTAACGATGGTACCGGGGCGCATTTGCTTGCCAACCAAACTCTCTTCAAATAATTCTGCAAAACTTTCGATCATTGTTTAAAAACCCTGGGCCGTCGGAGAACACACTGGCCAATGGAAAAGCGCTAACTGCGCATGGTTAAGTTTATAAAAGGTCTGCTTGGCTACGACCAAGAACGAGACCGCCTAAGTCAAGGTTTGTGACTTGAATGGAGTATTTTGCCACAAACTCAAAATATCCTGAACCACTTCTTTGATGGAAAGGTTAGAAGAGTCTATCAGAACGGCATCCGGGACAGCCTTCAGGGGGGCTATACTGCGTCCACAGTCGCGAGCATCACGCCCGGCAAGCTCTTGTTCAAGGAGGGGAATATTAACATTCATTCCCTTGCCTATCAACTGCTTATGGCGTCTGAAGGCACGCTCTTCCACGCTCGCGGTAAGAAAAATCTTGAGCGCGGCATCCGCGAAAACCACGCTGCCCATATCCCGTCCGTCCGCTACCAGGCCGGGTGCCACCCGAAATGCCCGTTGCCGGTCGAGTAACGCCACCCTGACCTCAGGCAGCGCCGCCACTCGGGAGGCCGCCTCAGCACATTCCTGACTGCGCAATTCGCGCGTAACGTCCCTGTCATCCAATGTAACCGTGGCCTCGACACCGGTTAACTCTGTTTTCAGATGGGCGTTCGAAATAAAATGGGCATTCAAATGCAAGGCGAGCCTGGCGAGGGTTGCTTCGTTATCCAGTGAAACCCGCTGCTGCTGGGCGGCCAGCGCCACCAGACGATAAAGCGCGCCGCTGTCCAGAAAGTTCCAACCTAACTCCTGCGCCACGATCTGACTGATAGTACCTTTGCCTGAACCGCTCGGCCCGTCGATAGCGATAACCGGGATGCTGGTATCAGGCATTGTCGTTGGTCTGATTGCTACGGATATCTAAACCGGCTCTTTGTGCCAGTTTGATAAAGTGGGGGAATGACGTATTAACGTTGGCACAATCATTAATTTTAATTTGGCCTTGGGCGCGCAGCCCGGCCAAGGCAAAAGCCATGGCAATGCGATGGTCACCGTGGCTTTCAATCGTGCCACCCTTCATGCTGCCGCCTTCGATAATCATGCCATCCGGCGTGGCACTGGCTACAACACCCAACCGTTGCAAGCCCTCGGCCATAACCGCAATACGATCACTCTCTTTTACCCGCAACTCCTGCGCACCGGTTAATATGGTTTTTCCTGCGGCGCACGCTGCGGCGATGAACAGGGTCGGGAATTCGTCTATTGCCAACGGGACTTGGTGTGCGGGAATCTGAATCCCTTGCAGCTGACGGGCGCGCACGCGAATATCCGCTACCGGCTCACCGCCTACCTCATGCTCATTATGAAGCTCGATATCGGCCCCCATGAGACGCAGGATGTTTATCACTCCGATGCGTGTGGGATTAACTCCGACATGTTCCAGTGTAATATCAGAGCCCGCTGCGATGCTTGCCCCTACCATGAAAAATGCTGCCGATGAGATATCAGCGGGTACATCGATAGTGCTTGCGGTGAGCTTGCCTCCGCCGGTAATGCAGGCGGTGCTGCCTTGGCGGGTGAGCGCGTATCCGAACCCTCTCAGCATGCGCTCCGTATGATCGCGGGTGGGTGCCGGCTCGGTAATACAGGTGCGGCCATGCGCATAAAGACCGGCCAGCAATAGACAGGACTTCACCTGTGCGCTGGCTACGGGCAGGCTATACTTGATGCCGTTGAGCGACTGCGCGGCATGAATGCGCAGCGGTGCAGTACCTGTTGGGCTGGCCGCAATATGTGCGCCCATAACTGCCAAGGGTTCGGTTACGCGCTTCATCGGTCGACGCGATAAGGATGCATCGCCCAGTAATTCCACATCGAAGGCCTGCCCGGCTAACAGACCACACAACAGGCGCATTGAAGTGCCGGAATTTCCCAGATAAAGCGCTTTGTCCGGCCGTTGCAGGCCGTGCAGGCCGACGCCATGAATGCGTACGCTTCCCTGATGCGGGCCTTCGATGCGCACGCCCATGGCACGAAATGCCTCCAGGGTGGCCAGGCTGTCTTCACCTTCTAAAAAACCGCTGACCTCGGTGATTCCTTCCGCAATCGATCCGAGCATGATGCAGCGGTGTGAAATGGATTTATCACCCGGCACCCGCAAACGACCGCGCAGCGCTCCGCCGGGTATGACGGTATAGGTTTCTGGACTGTCTGGCATGCGCTTGCTCAGTCTTGTTTTAGCAGGGATAGAAAAGATTGCGGGGTCATTTATGTTGATAAGCAACGATGGTTATAATTTATGAGCGCTCTTGCATAGAAATTACTTTAGTTGTCTCGAAACGGTCTCGCGCTGTTTTAGCGCGCGTAAAGAGATCCAAAATCTGCGCACCATCCCCGTCGCGAATAGCCGTAGCCAGTTGTATTAAATCTTTATCAAAGTGCTCAATCATTTTCAGTATCGCCGCGCCGTTGGCAAGACAGATGTCGTGCCACATTTGCGGGCTGCTCCCAGCTATGCGCGTGAAATCATTGAACCCGCCGGCCGCAAAACGGAAAATTTCTTCGCTCGCATCCATGCGCGCCAAGCTGTCCACCAGGGTGTAGGCCAATAAATGCGGCAAATGGCTGGTGGCGGCCAATACCGCGTCGTGATGCTCAACGCTGGTCTCGACGATCTCGGCACCCGTCCACTTCCACATCTGGCGCACCTTGGCGAGCGCGTCAGGACTGGTATCAGGAAGCGGTGTCAATACCACGCGACGCTGTTGAAATAGCTCGGCAGTTGCGGCCGTCACACCACTTTTTTCAGTACCGGCAATGGGGTGGCCGGGTACAAACATAGCGGGCACTTGCTTAAAAACCCGTTGCGCCGCTGCTACCACGCTGCCCTTGGTGCTTCCTACATCGGTAAAAACAGTATGTGCCGACAAGTGCCCGGCGAGTTGCTCGAAGCTTGCTTCTATGACGCCGACCGGAACGGCCAGCACCACCATATCGGCGTCCTGCGCGGCACGGCCGATGTCGGTTTCGTAGCGGTCGATAACGCCTAATTCCACTGCCTTCTTAAGATGTAGCGGGGTGCGGCCGCAACCGACGACCTCACGACAGGCCCCGGCCTTTTTTAAGGCCAAGCCCAGCGACCCGCCGATCAAGCCGACACCGATGATGACTAGGCGATCAATCACGGCCGTTCGGAAAGGTTAATGTATTACCTTTAATTAGTATCATAAGCCGTTGCATTACTTATTTAAAACCTTGTTCAGAGCCCCGATAAAGCGCTCATTCTCATGCGCCAGACCTACGGTGACACGCAAATGCTGCGGCATGCCGTAAATTGC
This sequence comes from Gammaproteobacteria bacterium, assembly GCA_039915825.1. Lineage (GTDB taxonomy): Bacteria > Pseudomonadota > Gammaproteobacteria > SURF-13 > SURF-13 > JBDSTW01. Next base: position 18,814 of record JBDSMM010000058.1, read on the forward strand.
TACCGGGCGCACGATCACACCTTCGTATAACAGTGCTTCATACACGGAAGTCGCATCGCGCCGCACATCCACACTGACGAAATTGCCCGCCGAGGGAATAAATTCCAGATCCATCTTTGTGAAAGCGGTGGTCAATTGCCGCATGCCTTCATGGTTTAACTTCAAAGTGCGCGCAAGATGTTCTTGATCATCAAGAGCAGCCTGAGCCGCCGCCAAGGCAACGCTGTTCAGATTAAATGGCTGACGCACCCGGTTCAAAATGTCGGCCACATCGGGATGCGAAACACCAAAACCCACGCGCAATCCAGCCAGCCCGTAGGCCTTGGAGAAGGTGCGTGCCACGACCAGATTCGGATAACGCATTACCCACTGCATAGCATCCGGATAATCCTCGCGTGCATGGCGAGCGTATTCAAAATAAGCCTCGTCAACCACCACCAGTACATGCGCAGGCAGTGCGCTGATGAAACCCTCCAAAGACACGCTGTCGAACCAGGTGCCGGTCGGATTATTCGGATTGGCGATGAACACCAGGCGCGTACGCTCACTGACCAGATTCAGCATCGCCTTGAGATCGTGCCCCCAAGCACGCGCGGGGGCAATCAGTGCTCGCCCGCCGACTGCCTGCGTGACTATCGAGTAAACAGCGAAGGCATGCTCGGAAAATACCACCTCGTCCGCAGGAGAGACAAAGGCGCGCGCCATCAACTCTAATATCTCGTTCGAACCGTTGCCCAGCGTAATTTGATTGATGTCCACGCCAAGCTTGGCGGCAAGCCGAGTTTTAAGAGTGAAGCCACTGCCATCCGGATAGCGAGCCAACTGCGGTAGACAATCACGCGCCGCAGCCAGCGCCATATTGCTGGGGCCCAAGGGGTTCTCGTTGGAGGCGAGTTTGATCGCGTCCTTTACCCCGTATTCACGCACCAGCTCGGCAACCGGCTTACCCGGAACATAGGGCTGTAATTTGCTGACGCCCGGCACGGCCAAGTCCATGAATCGTACAGGCGGGGCTTGATATTCGCGCATACTCATACGATTGCCTTGGGGTAAGAGCCGAGCAGCTTCACCAGGGCTGCCTGCGCTTCCAGTTCGCGCAGTGCCTCCACCATTGGCTGATCATGGGCATGACCGTCCACATCAATAAAAAATACGTAATCCCACGTGCCTTGTCGTGATGGGCGCGACTCAATGCGTGTCAAACCGATGCCGTTGCGCTCAAAGGGTGCGAGCAAGCGGTACAAGGCACCGGGCCGGTTGCCCGTGGTTATCAGCAGGGATGTTTTGTCATTGCCGCTGGGCTGGGTAACGTGCCTGCCGATAACCAGAAACCGCGTGGCGTTGTTCGCCTCATCTTCAATGTTGGAGGCCAGTATGCTGAGTTGATAAATCTCTGCGGCGGTATTTCCAGCGATGGCGGCAGTCCCCGGCTCCTGCGCGGCGCGGCGCGCTGCCTCGGCATTACTGCTGACGGACAGACACTCGATGCCAGAGAAGTTATTGGCTAACCAGTTGCGGCACTGCGCCAGAGATTGCGGATGCGAATAAATGCGCTTCACGGCTTTCATATCGCCGCTAGCATCGAGCAAAAGATGATGAATGCGCAGTTCGATCTCGCCACAGATTTTCAAGGGCGAATTAATAAATGAATCGAGGGTGTGGCCGACAACGCCTTCCGTGGAATTTTCCACCGGCACGACGCCATAATCTACGGCACCGGATTCGACATCATGAAAAATCTGATCGATGGTTGCCAGTGGAACGGTGCGCACCGAGCGGCCGAAATGCTTCAATGCTGCGGTTTGGGTAAAGGTGCCTTCCGGACCTAGAAAGGCGATTTTCATCGGCTGTTCCAAGGCTCGGCAGGCGGACACTATCTCACGGAATAGCCGCACCATGTCTTCATCGGCTAACGGCCCTTGGTTGCGCGTCGCCACCTTGGAAAACACCTCCGCTTCGCGCTCCGGACGGTAGCATTCTGCCTCACCTGCTGCACGCTTTACTTGCGCAACCTCGATTGCCCATGCGGCGCGTTCGCTGATCAAGGACTGGATATTTTCATCAACCGCGTCAATGTGCGTGCGCAATTGTTGAAGCTTATCGTTCATATGGAATCACTTTCAGATTGCAAGAAAACCCGAGAGAGTAAACTTTTCACCTGGTGATGCTTATAAGGTACGCACTGTGAGTACGCCCTTGATATTGGCAATTTCTCGAATTACTGACTCAGGAATTTCGCCCTCAACATCCGCCAGGGTAAATGCCACATCGCCTTTTGATTTGTTCAGCAAATCGATAATGTTAAGTCCTGCTTTAGCCATGGCAGTAGATATTTGCCCCACCATATTAGGCACATTCGCATTCGCGATGGTAATGCGGTTGCCTTCACTGCGCGGCATGACTATTTCCGGAAAATTGACCGAGTTGCGGATATTGCCGTTTTCCAGATAGTCACGCACTTGCTCCGCCACCATAATGGCGCAATTATCCTCCGCCTCTTCTGTGGATGCGCCGAGGTGCGGCAAGGTAATTACGCGCTCGTGATTCTTGAGCAATTGACTGGGAAAGTCGCACACGTACGCATAGATCTTGCCGGCCTTGATCGCGGCGGACACGGCCGCATCGTCGACAATGCCCTCGCGCGCGAAGTTGATAATGACCGCATTGGGCTTCATGAGTTTGAGCCGCTGCGCGTTAATCAAATGACGCGTGGCCTCATTCAAGGGTACGTGGAAGGAGACGAAATCGACCTTGCCCAGTAATTCATCGATACTGCCGGCCTGCTGCACATCGGAGGATAGTTTCCAGGCGCCTTGCACGGTGATGCCCGGATCAAACCCGATGACCTTCATGCCCAGCGCCAGCGCGGCATTCGCCACCTCG
>JBDSMM010000060.1:0-6046 GCA_039915825.1 Gammaproteobacteria bacterium
GTTCAGAGTTCCGCAAGGGACACTCAGGGGTCGACTCTCACAAGATCGCGCCAACGCTAGTCCAAGGTTGCGGCGCTAAAACCCAAATGTGGACTCGCCGTCTGTCTTCCCTGCCTGTCGGGTAGCAGCCGGTTAAATCAAAGACCAGGCTACGCATGTAGAACCGAGGGTAGAGGATTTGCGGACGCGGGTTCGATTCCCGCCGCCTCCACCATTTGATGATCCAACGCAGTCCTAACAAGGCCGGAAAACCTAATTAAATCAAGGTTTACGGCCTTTTTCTTGTCACTAGACTAGTCTCTTCGTTAATTTAATTGAGGAATCACTATGGATGACATCATAGACCGCTTAACCTATCTGCTGACTAACTTCAGAGAGCTTACTTCAGCATCTGGTTTTATATTCTTCTGGATCGTAGGCTCACTGATTGCTGGCGTGATTGCAGCTTATAAGCATCGCTCTGGCGTAGGCTTCATGCTGCTGAGCCTTTTGCTTTCTCCGATTATTGGAATACTAGGGGCACTAATAGCAATGCCTAACGAGTTAAGTAAAGCTAGTCGTAAACTGATAAAGGAAAATAGTAAGAGATGTGGGGAGTGTGCAGAGGCGATAAAACCAGAGGCCAAGATATGCCGATACTGCGGAAATATTCAAACAACTACAATGGACAAAACGGCTTAGCTAGAAGCCCATTCCTTGTCGTAGACGAGCACAACCGGAGGTTTCGTGGGGCCGTCCATAGTCTGATTACCCGAAGTTTAACGGCCTGTGCAAGGGTATTGTTTCAGATCGGATGAGCTTCTCGTCACTGAATTTGTTTGAACAGTTTGAAAAAGTTTTGCGTGCTGGATTCGGCCACGGTTTGAAATTGAACACCGCGCAGCTCGGCAATATATTGCGCGACGTAGCGGACGTACGCCGGTTGGTTAGCCTTGCCCCGAAATGGCACAGGCGCCAGGTAAGGCGAATCGGTTTCTACCAGAAGTCGATCCAGCGGTAATTGTGCGGCAACTTTTTTAAGTTCTTTTGCACTGCTAAAAGTGACGATGCCGGAAAACGAAATGTAAAAATTAAGCTCCATCGCACGCTGTGCCGTTTCCCAATCTTCTGTGAAACAATGCATGACGCCCCCAACGCTGTCAGCGCCCTCTTCGGAGAGTATGCGCAAAGTATCTTCCTTCGCTTCCCGGCTGTGAATAATCAGCGGCTTGCCGGTGATTTTCGCGGCACGAATATGCGTTCTGAAGCGTTCGCGCTGCCAATCGAGATCCCCTTCGCTGCGGAAATAATCGAGCCCGGTTTCGCCTATCGCAATGACCTTGGTGTGTTGCGCCAATTCAATCAGGCGTTCCACGCAAGGGTCTTCGCCGTCACGCTCATTCGGATGCACGCCAACCGAGGCAAACACATTGTCTCGTTGCGCAAGGGCGAGCACTGCGGGGAATGTTTCCAGGTCGATGCTCACGCAGAGCATGTGCCCTACCCCACTGCTCGCGGCATGCTCCATGATCTCGCCGAACCCGCCTGTGAAATTGGCGAGATCGAGGCGATCAAGATGGCAATGGGAATCAACTAACAAGGCGCTTGACATGGGCTAAGGTGTGCATGAACTGCTGCGGCAAGTTATTCAGAAATCAGTTTGTGCTTGACCTGATGGCTATAGAGTAGGGTGTAACCCGCTGAAACCAAACAAAGTGCTCACATGGTATGCGTATCACGCTCAGCATTGAGCATACCAGCGAGCTGGGACTCTATCTTGTTGCGGGCCGCACCGCCGTCGATTTCACTAAACTGTATCCCAATCCCAGCAACACGATTACCTTGGGCACCCTTGGGTGTAATCCAGGCTACGCGCCCAGCCACAGGAAGTTTATCGCGATCGTCCAGCAGCGTGAGCAGCAGGAAAACCTCATCGCCGAGCTGATATTGCTTGGTCGTGGCAACGAATAACCCACCATTTTTTACAAAGGGCATATAAGCGGCATAGAGCGAATTTTTATCGGTAAATACCGCCGTCAGTATGCCCTGACGCTGACCTGCATTTGCTTTGATGGGTTCGACCATAGTGAAATCCTTGTTGCCGCTAGGGGTCCGGGTTTATAGATTTTTCTCTCTAACTCGTGACGTATTACTCCATGATAGCAACATATCTTCCAATAACAACTGGGTATTGACTTGGCTATTAAGCAATTTTATAGCCTCGGTCACGCAGTCCAAATGGGCATAAAGCATAGCTGAACTAAACTGTCCGGCAAGCAAGCTCAGGCGCTGCTGCAAATCAGGGTTGGCCAGATGGGGTGGGCGGGCGTCACTTCGCAGTCTTACCATATCAATGATGCAGCTCAGCATCCAGGTTAATGTCTCGGCGACATTGCCTTTTAACCAGGTGGCGGCTAAGGATACCGGATCGGCCTGTTGATTAAGCAAACTTTCTAAATCGTCAAGCATGAGCGCACGCCTTGTGCAAGCATCGCTAGCGGCCATGCTCAGAGCGGTCAACGGCGCGCTACCTGCCAGCGCAAGCAGATGAATGGGGTCTTGATCGTCCTTGATATGAGTGCGCAACCAGTTTGCCGCTAACTGTTCAGCGGGAGGCGCGAACTTTATTTGCAGACAACGGCTGCGCACGGTCGCAGGTAAAGCCGAAGCCTCATGGGTTATGAGCATCAGTAATGTCTGTGCGGGTGGTTCCTCCAAGGTCTTTAGCAGGCTGTTTGCAGCATTCGAATTCATCTTGTCGGCGGGTGAAATAATGACAATCTGGTAACCCCCGTACTGACTTTTCAAAGAGATAAACTCATTCATTTTGCGTATTTGATTGACAATAATGACTTTGCGATCTTCAGTTGGTTGTACGCACAGGTAGTCGGGGTGGGTAGCTGCCTGATAAAGCAGACAGGAGCGGCACGATTGACAGGCTTGACCGTCAGTCTGCGGGTGCCCGCACAGTAATGCTTGTGTCAATGCATCCGCGAAGCGGTTTTTCCCAAGGCCTTGGATTCCTGTCAACAGCACAGCATGCGGCAGGGTATCCGTCTGACGGCGTTGCATTAACGCCTGCCATTGACCGGCGTGCCAAGGCAGCAAACCGCTTGCCGTTTCGATATCAGCTGCCTCCGTTGTTGTTGAACTCATGAGATAAGCTTGTCAAGTGCTTGTTTAATCTGGTGCTCTACCCCTTCCTCTGATTGCGATGCGTCAATAACCCGGTAGCGTTGCGGGTGGTGTTTGGCCTGTTCCAGATAAGCTGCGCGAACACGCTCAAAAAATGCCAACTGCTCTGTCTCGAACCGGTCCGGGGCACTGCGACGACCAGCGCGTTGCAGACCCAGTGATGCCGGTAAATCCAGCAGCAAGGTTAGATCCGGCCGTAAATTGCCCTGCACCCATTCCTCCAGAGTCGCAATGCGGTCAGCCGGAATGCCGCGCCCGCCGCCTTGATAGGCATAACTGGCATCCGTGAAGCGGTCTGAAACTACCCATTTGCCTGCGGCCAGGGCCGGACGAATAATCTGGTTTAAATGCTCGGCACGCGCGGCAAACATGAGCAGGGTTTCAGTATCGACTGCCATGCCGTCCTGTCGAGGGGCAAGCAGCAACGAGCGTATCTGTTCGCCCAGAGCCGTGCCTCCCGGCTCACGCGTGATGACCAGTTGTTTTCCTTGAACTTCAAGGTATTGTGAGATGAAGTTAATGCTGGTTGTTTTTCCTGCGCCCTCAATTCCCTCTATCGTAATAAGGCGCGCGGTCATCTTGATTTAGGCCCAAGCGACGGCTTTAGAACGGGTGCAGAGGCTTCGTCAGGCGCTACGGTTGCACGCCCTTTCAGTTGGTATTTAAGTACCGCTTTATTGTGCGCCTCCAGCGTTTCCGAGAATTCATGGCTACCGTCACCACGCGATACGAAAAATAGGGCATTCCCCGGCTGCGGGTGCAATACCGCATGTATGGAATCCGCACCGGGCAGCGCAATCGGCGTGGGCGGCAATCCGGCGCGCAGATAGGTATTGTAAGGCGTGTCGGTGGTAAGGTCGCTGCGTCTGATATTGCCATCGTAAGCCATTCCCAAGCCATAAATAACGGTGGGGTCGGTTTGCAGGCGCATGCCCTGTTGCAAGCGACGGGTAAATACGCCTGCTATGGCCTTGCGCTCACTGGCTAAGCCGGTCTCCTTTTCCACGATGGAGGCCAGAATGAGGGCTTGGTACGGGTCGGCAAGCGGCAATTGCGGGTCACGTTTTTGCCACTCCGACTCTAGATAAGCACTCATGGCGCGATAGGCCCGCTGGAGAAACGCGACATCGCTGAGGCCCTTGGTAAAGTGATAGGTATCGGGGAAAAAACGCCCTTCGGGTTGTTCGCCCGGCCGCCCTATCCTGTCCATAATTTGCTGATCGTTAAGGCCAACCAGGGTGTGGGATAGTTCAGCCTTGCGATGGACGGCGGTCAGGAATTGCCGGAATGTCCAGCCCTCGACTATCGTGAGCGCATGTTCCAGCACTTGTCCCGCGACGATTTGATCAAGCAATTGTTGCGGTGTAATGGCCGGTGCCAGCCGGTACTCCCCGGCCTTGATTAACTGCGCCCTGCCCTGCCACTGGCCCATGGCTGCCAGATAGGCCCAATGTTTTATGACGCCACGCTCACTAAGCTCCTGCCCGACTTCCTTTAATCCCATGCCGGGCCTGATTTCATAGGTCATTCCATGGGCGCCGGTGTCCAGGGGCATATCAACGAAATGCCGATATTCGATAACCGCCCAGGCCACCACCAGCGTGGCGCAGATCATAAGGGCACTCAGCAATCGCAACAAGAATTTCAGCATGTGTTCAGTAGTTCATTCAGACGGGCGGCCATACAGCGCGTTACCGGGCCTACGGGAAAGCGGGTCTCTGCCAGTGCGTGCACCGGCCACAGGCCGATCAGGCTATTGCACAAAAAGATTTCCTGCGCGTTCATCATCTCGTTCAGACTCAGCACGGTAATTGTGGCAGGCAGTGCCATTGCAACCGCCGTTTCCAGTATCAGCTCCCGCATAATGCCAGCCACACCGCACTGTGACAAATCCGGCGTCAGCAAGCGACCGTCGCACACCATAAAAATATTGCTCATGGTGCCCTCGATGACCTGCCCTTGCCCATCCAGCATGATGCCTTCTGGAATAGCGGGGTCATCCCATTCATTACGCGCCAGCACCTGCTCCAGACGATTAAGGTGCTTGATTCCGGCCAACGCCGGATTACTGCCTAAACGCGTTGTGCACACCCTCACAGCAATACCGTGCTGTTCGAAATCGGCGGGGTAATCGAACCACGGGTAGAGGGCGACAATGCGGGTTGGATTTGTAGCAGAAAGCCCGCGATAGCCGCGTTGCGCGCTACCACGCGTGACTATGATTTTAAGCACGGCCTGGGGTGCGGACTGGCAAACAACAAGCGCCTCTGCGCGCAGTGCAGTAAGGTCGGGGGACGGTATGCCTAACCGTACACAGCCCAGACACAAGCGTCGCATGTGTCTGTCCCACAGCCGAGGCTGCCCATTGAAGACGGCCAGAGTTTCGAACAGCCCATCGCCATAGAGCAAGCCGCGATCCTCTGCGCTGATGAGCGAACTTTGATGTCCATTAATCAGGATCATATCTCGGCTTTCTATTCCAGGGCCAGAATCATCCCGCGTGCCTTGGCGCGGGTTTCGGCCAGTTCCCGCGCCGGATCGGAATCGGCCACAATGCCGGCGCCGGCACGCAGTGAGATGTGCCGGTTATTTTTAACCAGCGTGCGGATCAAGATGTTGAAGTCCATGCTACCGTCGCGGTTGATGTAGCCCATGGCCCCGGTATAAGCACCGCGTGATGCCTGTTCGAGCTCGCTGATAATTTCCATACAGCGCACCTTGGGACAACCGGTAATCGTACCGCCTGGAAACACGGCGCGTAAAACCTGGCCTGGCGTGATGGAACTGCGCAAACGCCCGCGGATATTCGAGACGATATGATGTACATGCGCATAACTTTCCACGGTCATTAATTCGTCCACCGTAACGCTGC
>JBDSMM010000082.1:0-2968 GCA_039915825.1 Gammaproteobacteria bacterium
GTGCGTTATGGGATAAAGTAGTCGTCATGGGCAGGGAAGTTTGTCCCGAGCACCCCTTGTTTGGTGGGGGCGAACCGGCGCACGTCCAGGTAAATGAGTACGCTGACCTTCCCGTATTTACAGAAAGTAACCTGGAGCCTGCCACAAGTCCTGCTACCCAGGCTAATTTTGCCGAGACAGATTCCGACATGAACTTTTGGGAAACTGAAAATACCCCAACAGTTAGCAACTCCATCGAGTTTGAATCCGCCTTACCAGAAGATGTGGCAAGCCATACGAGTGAACAAATAAGCCCCGTCAGTGAACATGAATTTTCGGAAGCCTTGTCAAGTTACGACCTGGTTGCCACCCCCCATGAGTTGGAAATCGAAGCGTCTACCCCGGAGGCAACTGCCGCCGAGCTGGAATATAACGAGCCCGCTTCCGACCACAACCTTGACTACAAGTTTGATTTCGACCTCGAGAAGCAAGCCGATTTTCTGGCGAAGGCCAACGCGCAGTTAGTAATGCCCGAAGCGGATCAGTTTTCCGGCTTGGAGGTTGACAGCGGTTTACTCGGCAACAGCGATGAGGTCGGAACCAAGCTTGAATTGGCCCGCGCCTATATCGAAATGAGTGACCCCGAGGGTGCTCAGAGTATTCTCGATGAGGTAATGAAAGAGGGTGATGAGAACCAAAGGCAAGAGGCCCAAGCCTTATTATTAAAGGTTGGTTAATGTTTTATCGAGCAACCACCCCCCTCCGTTAAGTCGAAGCAGATCAATCCAGGCTTACACCCGTTTCATCGACTTACCCGCTGCTGTTTGCAAATTGACGCTGACTACTCGCTGCTGCAAGATGGCGCTCCGCTATAGTTAAAACTCATCATAAGCGTATTTATCCATGAGAATCGCCCTGGGTGTTGAATACGATGGTTCCGGTTTCTGCGGCTGGCAGATCCAGGATCATGTACGCACCGTACAGGCCTGCGTGGAGCAAGCCTTGGCAAAGGTCGCGGACCGGACGGTGAAGGTAATTACCGCCGGCCGCACCGATACCGGAGTGCACGCCTCGGGACAGGTAATTCATTTTGACACAGTGACCGAACGCAGTGCGCACTCATGGATATTCGGCGCCAATGCCAATTTACCGAAAGAGATCAGCATTACTTGGGCACAAGAGGTTGGCGAGGATTTCCACGCGCGCTTTTCCGCCACGGCGCGCCACTATCGCTATGTGATTTTTAACCGAGCCGTGCGCCCGGCGCTACTGCATACCCGCGTTAGCTGGGACTACCGCCCGCTCGATGTCGAGCGCATGGCGGCCAGCGCCCAACATCTGTTGGGCACGCACGATTTTTCCTCGTTCCGCGCCGTCTCCTGCCAGGCCAAGAACCCGGTGCGCGAAATACGCCGCCTGACTGTGACGCGCCAAGCCGAGCTGATCGTCATCGACATCGTGGCCAATGCCTTCCTGCAGCATATGGTGCGCAACATTGCGGGCGTGTTGATGGCGATCGGTGCTGGCGAGCGTCCTCCAGATTGGGCGTTGGAGGTGCTACAAAAGCGCGATCGCACCCTGGGCGGGGTTACCGCCCCGCCGCAGGGCTTGACCTTGGTGGCGGTCGATTACCCCGAACGCTTCACCTTACCGCGCCTTTTCCCCACCCCCGTGCTCTGTTAATCTACGCAATTAACCAGAGTTCCATCGCATGCGCACACGGGTTAAAATCTGCGGCATTACGCGCCCTCAGGATGCCATCGATGTTGCCGCCCTGGGCGGTGATGCCATCGGCCTGGTGTTCTATCCGGAGAGTCCGCGCGCAGTAAGTGCAGCGCAGGCGGTGGAGATAATTGCGGACTTGCCCGCCTTTGTCACGGTGGTCGGGCTGTTCGTTAACGCAGCCCCGGCGAAAATCCGCGCGGTATTGAAAAAAGTGCGTATCGACGTGCTGCAATTTCATGGAGACGAGTCGCCGCAAGCATGCAGAGCTTATGGCCGACCCTATATCAAGGCTATAGCGATGCGCAAGGATATTGATGTGCAAGCCTACGCGCGCGGTTACGTTGATGCCGTCGGCCTGCTACTGGATAGTTACCGCGAGGGAAGTCCGGGCGGCGGCACGGGTCGGGTCTTTGATTGGTCGCAGGTGCCGGCAAATCTCGGCAGACCACTGATTCTGGCCGGAGGCTTGACCCCGGAAAATATTGCAGAAGCGATTCGTCAAACTCGGCCTTATGCGGTGGACGTCAGCGGTGGTGTGGAATCCACGAAAGGCATCAAGAATGCCGCGAAGATCGCCGCATTTATCAGAGGTGTGAACAGTGTCAAACCCTAACGCCATGCACAGCGGGGCAGAACTGCCCAGTTTGCCCGATGCTAACGGCCACTTTGGTCCTTACGGTGGCCGCTTCGTCGCGGAGACCCTGATGGGCCCGCTCGAAGAATTGCGCCTCGCCTATGAGCATTACCGGCAAGACCCGGATTTTCTGGCGGAACTGGACAAAGATCTTAGCGATTATGTGGGACGCCCTTCGCCGCTCTATCTGGCCAAGCGTTGGAGTAAACAACTGGGCGGCGCGCAGATTTATCTTAAGCGCGAAGACCTCAACCATACCGGCGCACATAAGGTAAACAACACCGTCGGCCAGGCCTTGCTCGCCGAACGCATGGGCAAGACGCGCATCATCGCCGAGACCGGCGCGGGCCAGCACGGTGTCGCCACCGCCACGGTAGCCGCGCGCCTGGGGTTGGAATGTGTCGTTTACATGGGCTCTGAAGACATCAAGCGTCAGGCGCTGAATGTATACCGCATGAAACTGCTCGGTGCCACGGTCGTGCCGGTCGAGTCCGGCTCGAAGACGTTGAAAGACGCGTTAAACGAGGCCATGCGCGACTGGGTTACGCACATCGACAACACCTTTTATATCATCGGCACGGTCGCTGGCCCGCATCCCTATCCCATGATGGTGCGCGATTTTCAGGCCAT